>CAVKYA010000246.1:0-4239 GCA_963660255.1 Bacteroidaceae bacterium
GCCCTGAGCGCACTGATGTTGACTCTCTGGGTGAGTTTCTTAGGAAGGGTATATCCGATCGTGACGTTCTTGATACGGAAATAGCTTGCGTCGAAGAGGCTCATATCAGTGTAGTTGTGAGAGCCAGGAAGCAACGATCCGTCAAGATAGTAGCTGCTGGCGCCTGAGCTTGGGAACCACTGCATCGGGTAATATGCTCCGGTGTTGTCCGGACTCCAGGTGCTGCCGACAAGATCCTTTGACACAGGAATACGCTGTCTGCCGAAGGTTGATCCACGGAACAGA
The DNA here is from genome assembly GCA_963660255.1 of Bacteroidaceae bacterium. GTDB lineage: Bacteria > Bacteroidota > Bacteroidia > Bacteroidales > UBA932 > Cryptobacteroides. The sequence goes on from CAVKYA010000246.1 coordinate 286, forward strand.
TGCTGTGAATATTCCATAGAGAAGAACTTGCCGCCGATCTGGTAAGCGGAGACGATGCTGAAATCAAAGTCCTTCCATCTGAGGTTGAGGGTAAGACCGCCGATCCAATCCGGAGTCGCGGATCCGACCTCGTAGTATGATGCGTCAGCGGCCACGTCAGTCTTGACATTGTCACCCACCTTGTAGTTGGTGTAACGTCCGCCGTGCTCATAGACACCGGTGGTCTCGTTCATATTCACATCATAGTAAGTGACTCTGTGCCAGTAAAGTGGAAGACCTGAATTCTTGTCCACACCGGCATATTTCGGCATATAGAGGTTGAACAGATCCTTGCCTTCGCCACGGAGGTAGAATATTCCTCGTCCGGCGTGGCTGGCTGTTCCGGCCTGGGCCATATCCTCGGTCTGCACTGTCCAGCAGCCTCTTGGAAGATCCATTGTCTCGTCGTAGTTAGGAATCTGGTCAGCAGGAACGCTGAGGAGGGTCGTGCGGTAGTGTGTTCCATTGATGCCGATGCTGAGGGTGAGATCCTTCTTGCGGATGATGTCAGCGTCGAGCTCGATCTCGAAACCTCTGTTGCGGACCTTGGCTGCGTTTCCAAGAATGGTTGAGTAGCCGGCGCTGGCGAGAGGGGAGACTGACTGATTGAAGAGAGAGTTGACGGTCTTGTGGTCGTAGAAGTCGAGCGCACCGGTGATGCGGCTCTTCAGAACGCTGAAATCAAGACCGAGGTCAAACTGGTGGATGTTCTCCCAAGTCAGATCGGAACGGACGAGGTCGTTGCCGGTCCTGATGGCGGTGGAGGCAGGGATGCCGTCTCCGCTTGAGCTTGTCTGCCAAGAGGTTACAGCATAGTACCAATAGTGGTTGAGATAGTAAGAGGTAAGACCGTTGGAGTTACCTGTCACACCGTAGCTGGCACGCAGCTTGGCATTGTCAAGCCAGGTCTTCATCTCTTTCATAAAGCCTTCCTCGGAGAAACGCCAGCCGGCTCCGACTGACCAGAATGTTCCCCAACGGTTGGCCTTGGTGAACTTGGAGGCGGCGTCACGCCTGAGGGATCCTGACAGATAGTACTTGCTGTCGTAGTTGTAGTTGAAACGGCTCAGGTAAGACTCTGTCCTGTAGATGTTCGTGCTGAAGCCAGGAGTCGTGGAGTTCTCACCGCCGGCGTTGACATAGCGGCCGACGAAGTTACCAGGGATGGCGAATCCAGGGATCAACTCATAACCGGTACCGAAATTGAGATCTTCCCTGTTGAGGTCCTCATACTCGTGACCGACCATAGCATCGACGTGGTGCTTGTCGAAGTCCTGGCTATAGGTAAGGATCTGCTGGGTGTTGATGATTCGGCGCTGGTAGGTCTTGATACCGAATCCACCGTTAGGAGTTCCACGGCCGGCGATACTGTTCACGTACATCGTACGTTTCCAGTGTGACTCGTCCATATTGAAGTTCACATTGAAGTTGAAGTACTTCAGGAAGTTGACATCGGCGAACAGACGGGTTGTCCAGGTGGAGATGTCCTGACGCTCGATGTTGGTCTCGGCGATGTACTTGAAGTCGCTGCCGTAAGGGCTGGTCGCAACACCGAGTGGGGAGTATGAGGCGTTCTTGGTGTTCAGGATCTTGTTCCCGTTCGCGTCGAGCACAGGGTCACCGTTCTCATCGATTGTGTAAACCGGCTCGATAGGCTGCCATCCCTTGACGTGAAGCATAGCGTTACCGTAGGCTCCACCGATCTGACGGGAACCCCACTTACCGGCCTGCGCGCGGGTGCTGGTCTTTGAGTAACCGACATTCGCGCCGATCTTCAACCATTTGAGAGCCTGGGCATCGACATTCATACGTCCGCTGTAGCGCTTGTAGGAGCTGGCGATAAGGAATGAAGGCTCGTCCTGATAACCGAGGGAAGCGTAGTAGTGGATCTTGTCTGATCCGCCGCTGGCCGAAAGGTTATATTCCTGACGGAAAGCCTTTTTGAACATAATGTCGGCCGCGTCACCGTTGTAGAGCAGCCTTGCGTCCTTGTTGATTTTTCCGGTCGTAGGATCGATCAGGTAAGCGCCGCTCATAGTCGCGGATGCGTTCGAGCCGGATCCCGTAGGCGTGTAGATCGCTCCAGGAACATTGTAGGCCATATTGTTGCCGAGGGCGTTCTTCTGGAACTGGGTCTCGCTTCCGTTGTAGTCGAACAAGTGCTGGCTGGCGAAGAGCCTTGCCTCCTCGTCCGTGTGGTTAGGAGTGGCGATGTTAGTGTAATAGTTGCCGTTCGCGTCAACTCCAGGAAGACCTGTTCCGTTCACACCGTAACGGTAAGAGTTGTAGATTGACTGCCAGGCATATTCATAATACTCAGCGGCGGTGTCGATCGAGTTGACGTTGTAGTTTCCGATGGAGTTCCATCCCCAACGGCTCTGGAAGGAGATCTTTGACTTGCCTTCGGAGCCTCTCTTGGTGGTGATGAGGATGACACCGTTACCGGCTCTTGATCCGTAAAGGGCGGTTGAGGCCGCGTCCTTGAGTACGGTCACGGAGGCGATGTCGTTAGGATCCAGCTGAGAAAGAGGGTTCTCGTAGGTTGAGTTGGTCTGCTGGGCCACACCGTCGATCACGATGAGGGCGGCGGCGGAGGCACCGTTCGTGGAGCTGACACCACGGAGACGGATAGCCATATCGTAGCCTGGCTGACCATCGACCATTGAGACCTGAAGACCAGGAGCGGCTCCTTCCAATGCCCTGGAGACTGTGGTCGTGTTCTGGATGGCGACAATCTCGGACTTGACATCGGTGATGGAACCGGTCACATCCTTTTTCTTCTGAGTACCGTAGGCCACGACAACGACCTCGTCGAGGTACCTGTTGTCGCCTTGGAGGACTACATTGATCACGGAGGATGTGCCTACCTTGACTTCCTGTGAGGTGTAGCCGATGCTGGAGAAGACGAGGATGGCTCCCTGCTTCACGTGAGGCAGGCTGTAGTTACCGTCCAAGTCCGTCATTGTGCCGGTCGTGGTGCCCTTTATCAGGACATTGGCGCCGACACAAGGTTCCCCTGTCTCGTCCGTGACCTTACCGGACACGGCGGACTGGGCGAACGCCTGCGCTCCGATTAGCAGAAGCGCAAGCAAAGCTGTGAATAAACGTTTACCCATAAACTGTTTTTTAAATAATGGTTTTGTTAATCGTCCCCTTTAGGAATCACCATTATCGCAAAACAGTTTTTGGACACGCTTGATTAATCGTCCCCATTAGGAATATATTCATGATTGAGAGGTGCGCCATTCTGAAGCAAGCCCTTGCAACTAATCCGCTAACAAGTGATGCGCAAGGGTGCGAAAAGGATTGCGGCAGCCAAATTTCAAAGTCGTTTTATCAAATATTCATCAGAAGTTTGGATGTGATAGTCTATTTTTGTAACGTGACTCCATTAAGTCAACACAGGCATATTTAATGGCACTGTCATATTAACTGATAATCAATTACACGATTGATTTTATTAAAGGGGACGATTAACAAAACCATTTCGCATGAGGAAATTTCTTCATATCGCTCTACTATTGAGCATTGCCATCTCCGCACATGGGCAGAAAAGACCTTATGTCGCGCCAGATGAGGAGGATGTACGCGCGAACATAGCACAATGGCAGGATTTGAAGTTCGGGATGTTCATCCATTGGGGAACCTACAGCCAGCTCGGCGTGATCGAGTCATGGACCATCTGCCCCGAACTCACAGAATGGGAATACAAAGGACGTCCGGCAGGAATGACCTACATGGAGTATCTTCGCTTCTATGAGCATCTTAAAGACACTTTCAATCCTATTCACTTCGATCCGGACAAATGGGCGGAGGCGGCTGAATATGCCGGGATGAAATATGTCGTGTTCACGACTAAACATCACGACGGCTTCAACATGTTCGACACCAAGCTTACAGATTACAAGGTGACGG
>CAVKYA010000247.1:0-4238 GCA_963660255.1 Bacteroidaceae bacterium
GCGGCTCCGGAACTTCTGGACACCTACAAACAGGCGTATTATGACGAGACTGCGAATATCCTCCCTTCGGAGATGTGCGAGATCTCTGACCCCGTGATGAAAATCTCCAAAGGAGCAAATGTCTCGCCGGAGGTCTCGATCACATTCACGAACCTTGATCAGCTGGACCGTGAGCTTGTGTATGTTATGCCGGTGAAACTGACGGACATCCAAGGAATAGATCCGCTGGATTCGAAAACCGCGGTTTACTATGTGTTCAAGGGTGCGGCTCTGATCAATGTGGTCGCTGACCTTGCCGAGAACAGGGCTTACCCAAGCTGGAAGGATGGCAGTATCGTGAATAATATGTCCAACTTTACCCTTGAGTGTCTCGTGAACTTCAACAAGTTTGGCCGTCAGATCTCCACGATTATGGGTATTGAGGGCAACTTCCTTCTCCGTGTCGGTGACGCGGGTGTCCCTGACAACCAACTTCAGGTGGCCTCCAGCAGGAACCTCACCAGCAGTGATCTCCAGTTCGAGACCGGGAAGTGGTACCACGTGGCTATGACTTTCAGTAATGGCAATGTTAAGGTTTACTTCAACGGGGTAGAGAAACTTTCCGGAAACTGCGGAAAGACTTCTGTAAGTCTCGGAGCGGCGCACTCTGACACTGAAGCCAGCTCACGTTGCTTCTGGATTGGATATTCCTACGCTTCAGACCGTTACCTTGACGGTAAGATCGCCGAGGTGAGGATCTGGAACAAGACCCTCTCGGCTGACGAGATCAACGCTCCGACGCATTTCTACACAGTGGATCCTGCTTCCGATGGTCTGGTGTCATACTGGAAATTCGATGAAGGAGCAGGCAACAAGATCAAGGATTACAGCGTGAACGGCAACGACCTGACTGTCGATTCCGTTCCTGGCTGGACAAAAGTATCTCTTCCGTAATTAATCGCAAATAACTGATAATTAAGATGAAAAAATCATATTTGAATATACTTGCGGTTCCCGTTCTCTGTTTTTCCGCCGCTCTTGTCTCCTGTACGGATGACATTCAGATCGGCACACTGGACGAGTCTCAGTATGAGAACATTGACAACCTCAAAGGCACTGTCCGCGACGCGTCGAACGGCAAGACCAGCACGATAGTCGAACTTCGCAAGAACGACTATTCCACCTCAGTGGAGTTCAGCCTTCCGAGAGTCCCTAAGAAAGGTGTCGATGTGACAATATCTTTTGATGCGGACTACCTCAATGAATATAACGCTGTTCACGGCACTTCGTTCAAACTCTATCCAGCTGACAGGGTTCAGCTCCAGAACGATGGTAAGATCGTGATGGCTCCGGATGACAAGGCTTCATATTCATTGGACCTTGTGATTCCTGCGCTTGACACAGTGAATTTCGAGGCTGACCAGACATATCTTCTGCCTTTTAAGGCCGTGACCACGACTGACGGTGTCTCGATTTCCAAGAGCGAGTCGCATTGCGTTTATCTCGTGAAGAACCTTGCCGGTGACGGCCTCGCCGAGAGGAAACCGGGAGAGAAGGAGACATTCTTCTATTTCGAGGTGAATGACACCAACCCTTTGAACGCGCTTCAGTGGAGGATGGAAGACGGCCGCTATCTTGTGAACTATCTAGTTCTCTTCGCCGCCAACATCAACTACGATAGGGAAAAAGGTGAGGTTTACATCTACACGAACCCGCAGGTGACCTACATCCTCGCCCACAACGAGGAGGTTCTCCAGCCTCTCCGTAAGCACGGCATCAAGGTCATCCTCGGCCTTCTCGGCAACCACGATGAGTCCGGCCTCGCCCAGCTCTCAGAAATCGGAGCGAGGGACTTTGCCCAGAAGATCGCTGCGATGTGCTATGCCTACAATCTGGACGGCGTGAACTTCGATGATGAATATTCAAGCTCACCGGATCTGAGCAACCCATTGTTTGCAAGGCATTCCACTGAGGCTGGCTCCCGTCTGATGTTTGAGACTAAGAAGGCTATGCCTGACAAATATGTGACCACATTCCAGTACGGCTCTATGGGCGGTTCTGACTATGTGGATGGCATTCCGGCAGGCTCGTGGCTTGATATAGCTGTCGCGAACTATGGCGGTAAAGGACGTCCTAAGCAAGGTATGACTTTGGCTAATTGCTCAGGACAGTCAACAGAAATGGCACGTGGCGGTTCCATTTCCGTCAGCGGTGCGCAGAATGTTGCGAACAGCGAATATGGTTATTATATGGTGTTCGCTCCGTGGGCGGCCAACAACCAAGGCAGCAAGAGCCATTTTAATTCATTGAGCAATCTTGCGGAAGGACTGTACGGCAGCAGACTTGTCACCCCCCCCCAGGTCTATTACCCTGCCACCCAGTCTCTTGAGACAAAGCCTTTTTAAATGATAATAGGATAAATGATGAAAAAGTATATATTGATTCTCGCCTCTGCTGCTCTTATTCTGTTCAGCTGTACGGATAAAGATGATAATATTGTCGTTCACGACAGCATCGCCACGTCTGCCGACACACTTAAGTTCGGCCCTGACGGCGGAACTATGGACTTGAAAGTCACCAGTTCGGGAGATTGGAGATTATCCGGCCTTTGCGATTGGGTGACCCCTTCCGCCACCGAAGGCAAGGATGGCGCTACAATCACTTTCACCGCCGAGCCAAGTGACAGTAAGGAGGCCAAAGAGGCTTCGTTCAAGGTATTCACAGGTTCTGCTGTCAAGAAAATAATCGTGACGGCCATTCCTGCTTATGTTGTCACTCTCGCTTCAGAAGAAGAGGTGAATTTTGTCTCAGACGGAGGCTCGACCAATGTCAAGCTTGACACGAATATTCCTGAACTTCAATTTGAATATTCCGGTGATGGCGCTGATTGGATAACCTTTGGCCAGAGGTCGGAAGTGTTCGGGATGACTTTTCTTCAGTTTAATGTGAAGAGCTCCAAGATTTTCAAGGATCGTGAGTCTGTTGTCACAATAAAGGGTGAAGGCAAATCCGCGACTGTAAAGTTTGTTCAGGCACAGCGTGACACCGTCATCGCTTCGGAGGAAAGAACTGTTTACGACCTGGCGGAGAGAGATGTCGAGATCAAGGTCAGGACGAATATTGACTTTGACTATTCCTTGGCGAATTGGATGACCAAGACAGGTGAGACTTACGGAACCGCCGGTGCGGATGGACTGACTGAGAAAACGATCAAAGTGCATCTGGCGGAGGCTACAGCAAGCCGTTTCCATACGTTTGAGTTCTCAAAGAACGGCACTGTCTATGGAAAATACACCATCAAGCAGCAGAATCCTAATCCGATCCTCTGCGACATCTCTGACCCTAAGCTTCGTGTTGAACTCACCAATCTCGGTTGGATCATCGGTGATGAGTCAAGCACTGAATGTGAAGTTCTTGAGCCAGGTTTGACAGGAACAACGCTTTCTCTTTCAAATCTTGGGATCGGCAAAATTGACGGATTGGGGGCATTCCCTAAGCTTGAGGCTTTGTGGATTACCCATTGTGCGGTTTCCGCTATTGATGTGTCCGACAGCAAGAGCTTGAAGTCGATCAAGATGCAACAGGTCAGCGATATCTCAAGCATCAAGACTGGCGACAGCCCTGTGGCCGAAGTCGATTTCGGAGCCTATAGATATGAATACATCGCGAGCGCTTCCATCGTTATTTCCGGCAGCAATATCACAACTGTCAAAGCTAATTGCTCTTCTTACTACATTAGTTATTATGAGCAACTTGCCAGCGTGGATGTGACCGGATGCCCATCCCTGTCTGTCTTGAATATGAAACGCGAGTATTCAGGTTGGAGCGGTACGGTATGTAAACTCAAGACCATCTACGTCACCGCCGCTCAGAAGGCCGCCATCGATGCCGGAACCCTGACCGTTGAGAAGTCCGACAATACCGCAATCGTGGTGAAGTGACGGATTCAGCTCGATTCATATTAATGTGTATCGTGAAAAGCATTTGAGAACTGGGAATGCTGCTGAGAAAGCATCCCTGCTTCCGACTCCTGAAATTTGCCGTGGAGCCTAAACTCCAGACAATCAGTAGATAAGCAGATCCCCTTTAGTCAATACCAACTAAAGGGGATCTGTTGACATATTCATTGATAGCCTCTTATTCTCCACGGCCGTAGAATGGCACTGGGTGGGGGATGTCCTTTTGACATATTCATCCCTTTGAAGGACGACCTTGATGGATCGTCCTCACTTATTCCATAAGTTTTATGATATCAGTCA
>CAVKYA010000248.1:0-4202 GCA_963660255.1 Bacteroidaceae bacterium
AGCTTACACCATTCGGGCAGGTTCTTCAAGAATATAGGTAACAACATACTCTTTTATGAATATGAAAACACTGAAAACAAGTATATTTGCTGCTGTGGTCGCTTTGGCTGCGGCAAGCTCCTGCACATCTCAGGATGACATCTACAAGGAGTTTGTCAAGGATGGAGGGTATATCTATCCGGCAAAAGTAGCGAACATCAAAGTAATCACTGGATTCCAGAAAGTCTCTTTGTTCTGGCCTGTTCCAAAGGACCCATCCTTGAGAAGCGCGAGAGTCTATTGGGACAACTATACTGATTCTCTGGATCTGAACTACTCCGACTTCACTGACACAGTGTCCGTAAAAATCACTGATCTCGCCGACAGAAGCTACACATTTGACATCGTTAACTTTGACAAACAAGGCAATAAATCCATCGCATCTGAACTTTCAGCTACTCCTTATGGTCAAAACTGGCTTTCAACACACGCCGAGAGACAGTTCAGCAATGCCTGGATGAACGGAGACAACGCTGTTGTCTATATGACTGACACAACTACCGAAATGGCAGCCACAAAATTCAGGTACAAGAACCTTGAGGGAGAATGGGTGGAATTTGGTCCAAGACTGAAATCCAAGAACAACAGTATTGTGCTGCCTAACGCTATGCGTGGTAAATATATAGAGTTCTGCTCCGGCTTCTTGCCATCTGATGGTATAGATACAGCTTGGATGTCCTGGACAAAGTCATCAACTCCTATAAGATACCCGCTTGACACAAAGGGTTGGACGGCGACAGCTACTGATGGAATCACAGTAGGCACCAGAACAGCCGACAAACTGTTCGATGGAATAAAGAGCGGCGATGACAACGCTTTTTTCTGCAAAAAGACCGCGGCCACAAAAATCGTAGCCATAGACACTCACGCCGAGGATGGACACTTCCCGACATTTCAGAGTTTCACGGCATATTTAAGTGGAACAATGGGTTATAGAGTTGTCCAAAATGTGTATGTCTATGTAGGTGACAAACCTTATGATCCGAATGATAAGGATTGGAAAACCAACTTCGGCACCCCTATGATTTCAAACACAACATATTGGTGGGGAGATGTCAATCCTAATCGTGGCGGGCAATACACAGCAGGACGATATATAGCTTATGTGATAAGTGGAGTTCGAGGAGGCAATTACGACATTCGTATTTACGAACTTGAACCTTGGGGATTCATTCTCGCCGATGCCGATTAACAATTAAACCATCCGAAAAAATGAACATCAAAAAAATGTCAATATTCTTTCTGGCGGCACTGGTCTCCGCGACGACATTCCTTTCCTGCAATGTAAAGGAAGACAACGGAGGCAACTCGGGCAAAGAACCTGAAAAGCCGACTCTGACAGAGATCAAGTTCAAGGCAGAGCTGCCTGACGCGCCCACCGGATTCAAGACAACCTGGAGCGAAGGAGACGAGATTGTCGTCTATAGCGTCAAAGGTAACTTCACATCGAAGGAGACAATAAAGGCCACAGACGTGACCTCGGACGGCAAGACCGCCACATTCGTCTCTTCCGGAAAACTTCTCAAGGACGCTGAATATTTCTACGGAATGCTCAAGGACTGCGGAATCAAGGGCTTCAAGCTCAAGCAGTACTGGTCAACGGACAATATGGACAGGTGTCGCGACGCGGTGCCATCCGTGACCGTGGCCGGATGCGACAAGAACGACCTGACCCTAAAGTTCCAGAACATATTCTCGCTTCTCTCCGTGACCGTCACCAATCCTGACACAAAGTACGTCAAGGTCTCAGGCAACAACGGTGAGGTCATCAACAAGAATGCCTTCATCGCTTTCGCGGATTACACTCTTTCAGACAACCCGTCACCTGACTTCGAGAGCACTGTTTCCATCAGGAAATATGTCAACGGTGCCGGCACTTACTACATCGGCCTCCGTCCTGACCTTCTCCTGAACAACGGTTACACAATCGTTGCTTGTGATGCATCAGACAATGTCATCGGCAAAGTAGCCTCCTACGAGACACTTGAGACCGAACCAGACAAGGTTTATAACGCCGGAGAGATCGAGGCGCCACGTGAGCTCTCGCCTGTCTTCGATGAGTCCAAGATCGCCCTTTCCCTCGCCGCCATCAGCGATGTGCACATCGAGGGCTCAAGCGATGACTACGCCAACAAGTTCACAGCGGCTCTCAACCAGCTCAAGGCCAAGGCCGCAGAAAGCGATGCCAACGGGATTGATGGCGTGATGGTTGTCGGAGACCTCATCCAAAGAGCCGAGGTCACGATGGCGCAGAATTTCAAGGCAGTTTACGAGGACGTGTTCAAGCCTACGGAAGTTCCGATGATCTACACGATCGGCAACCACGATATGAATCCTGAATATAAATGGACTCCAAGCACCGTGGCTCAGTCCGTGGCTCTGACAAACACTCTCGGTGATGAATATTTCAAGACCGACATCGACAACACGATGAGGAACAACTACGAGGCACGCCACTGCGTCATCGGAGGTTATCATATTCTCGCTGTCACTCCTAACGGCGACCAGCCGATCACATATTCACCGAACGTCATCACTTGGCTTGACCAGCAGTTGGAGGCCATCACGAAGACCGACCCTAACAGGTACGTGATCGTGCTGACCCACCCTATGATCTATAACACGATCTACGGCAGCCTCCTTGGTGAGGAAGGTGGAATCTGGGAGTCAACCTTGCCGCACTATTGGGCTACAAGCGCTCTCACCGGCGTGCTTGAGAAGTATCCTCAGGTTGTCACGTTCCACGGTCACCTCCACTTCCCTATCAACGATCCGCGCTCTCTCTGGCAGGGTAAATGGACCGCTCTCGGATGTGGTTCCACAAGGTATATGGCCATCGAGCCAGCCGGCTGGGAGGGTGTGAGCAGCACTCCTACCGTGATGAACGACGCCAATAACTTCTCACAGGGTTATCTGGTTCAGTTCGATGTCAACGGCAATATGCGCATCGTCAGGATGGACTTCTTCAACAATGGGACCATTGGAGAGCCATACGTGATGCAGTACCCTGACGCGGCCGGGACGAACCTCGCGAAGTACAACAACGTGACCCGCAAGGCCGCCAACCAGGCTCCGACAATGAGCACGATCGAGGCCAAGGATGTAAAAGAGGCCGAGGGCGCTTCCGTGACCTTCGCCGCAGGGAAGGATGATGAGTTCGTCCATCACTATGTCGTCACGCTCTCCAAGGCTGGCAATGTGGTAGCGACCAAGAAGATTCTCGCTGATTTCTATCTCCATCCGAATACCTCCGAGATGAAGTCCAGCTGGACCGTCGATTTCGGAACCCTTTCAGAGTCCGGCCAGTACACCGTCACGGTTGTTGCCGTAGATTCTTGGGATGCCGAAAGCGCTCCGCTCACCACGACCTTCAACTGTGGTGACGTCACCCCGGCCGAGAAGGTTGAGCTTTGGGAAAACGACAAAGCCGGTTCAAGAGAACTCTCCGGGCCTGTTGCGGATAACGGCAAGACCGCAGGTGTCGGTGATTGGCTGAGCTACAAGGACGGTGTCGCATCCTGGACAGAGAACACAACCGGAACGCCACGTACCGCTACTCTGGATCTCTCCAATGGCAGCAAGATCACTGTCAATCAGGTGGAGGCCAAAGACCTTGCAGGTAATTACACATTCTATAATAATTCATTCAATGCTTCGGGTGTAAGCAACACAACGGTTATAGGCACTAGAGTGCACGAGACCGCAGTTGTATTTAAGACTGTTGAGAATCCGCAGACAATCAACGGACATATTCACAACCTCGATCTCGTAGGTCTGTACCTCGACTTCGTTGTTCCGGTATCGTTTGAAATAGTAAATGGCACTCCTATGCTTTATACTTATATGTCTCTTGATTACCAAAAAGTAAGCGATGGCACTGAGATGGCTTGCATCACTGAACTTACCAATAGTACGACTTACTCAGCAGGTTACTTTGCCCCGCTTAAATTCGGTGTTGGAGATTGTAACTACGCCTGGGTCGGATGGGGACTTGACGACCTCTTCGGAACGCCAAAATTCGGTATGGGCACACCTTCACAGAGACTTGTTTCCGGGAACTTGTATTGCTGTGGTTTCTCTTTTGTGATCAAAGGTTACGCGGAAGGAAAATATAAAACCATCTACCAGTTCAACTACAACAACTCGTGGACATACAATGGTAC
>CAVKYA010000249.1:0-4202 GCA_963660255.1 Bacteroidaceae bacterium
TTCCGGGGCGTATGTGATGATGTAATTCACGTTCTGGATAACGGAATATCCCAGTTTCCAGATGAAGCCAACCGCCGTCGTTTCTTCAAGGTAGGTGGAGATGAAGTTGTACTGGTTCGCCCAGGTCGCATTGTTTGAGGATAGATCCAGCAAGTCACCGGCGACCTCCGGATAGGCCAGCATCTCCCTGTCATAGAAGGAATACAGCAGGTGATAGCACCCGTTCAGAGCCGGCTGGAGAGCCGAGACCTCCGAGAAATAAGTGTCGATGTCGCTCTTGCCGACCTGCTCGACCTCAAGGAAGTGGCAGGAGGCCGAAAGCGTGGCCACTGCGGCCAACGTCATAATCTTTGAATATATTGTCTTCATCATAGCGCCTTTCATCAGAATGAAACGTTAAGGCCGAGCGTGACCGTACGGGTCACAGGATAGCCGTTGCTGAGAGTCTTGTAGGAGTTGTACTTCCGGCTCTGGCCAGGAACAAACAGATAGAGGTTGTCGCAGATCAGCGAGACGGTCGCTCCCTCCACCTTCAGTTTGGAGATCAATGACTTAGGCAATCTATAGGACAATGTGAGATTGCTGAGGTTGAAGTTCGTCTTGCTGTAGAGGAATCTTGTCGAGAACCTCGCCGAACTGGTTGTCTTCTGCGAGGCGATCGGGTACTTAGACGCCTCTCCCGGAGTGGTCCAGCGGTAGTAATAGACCTCGACCGCCTGATTCCCGGAGGTGATGTTATAGCCATCATTGATGAACGTTGAGGCATAGGTAGGAAGTGAATATCCCCCGATCACATAGTTAATCTGGAACGACAGCGACCAGTTCCCGTACGTGAGGTTGTTGATCAACCCGCCGAAACCAAAAGGAGTCGTGCTTTTGTCCGCCACACGGTTGTCTGTGGAATAAGTCTTCGTCAGATTCCCATCCTTGTCGTACCACATCGGCATTCCGTCCGCCGGATCCACTCCGGCCCAACGCACAAGGTACCAAGTGTTTGAATCATAGCCTTCCTTCCAGACCTTGTCGTTGAACCCGGTCTGGATGCCGTTGTACAACTTCAAAATCTTGTTGGAGTTGTGCGAGAAATTGAGTGTGGTGTTCCATTCGAATTCCTTGCGGGCGATGTTGTGGCTAGTAAGGTTGATCTCGAATCCGGAGTTTCCGATCCTGCCCACGTTAGCGTAGATCCTGTCGTCAGAGATTGTCCTGGAGACATAGATCTTGCTGAGCAGATCCTTGGTGACATTATTGTAATATTCAACCTCGATGTCCAGCGCCTTGCCGATCTGGGCGTCCAGGCCGAAATTGATCATCCTTGTCGTCTCCCACGAAAGACCCGGGTTCGGCACAGTGGAAAGCGTGGCTCCGGTCACACCAATGTAAGAATAAGAGTCATCGTAGGAATATGACCCGGCGGCCACCGAGGTGTCGATCCTGGAGTTTCCGGACGTGCCGTAGGTGGCCTTGAGCTTCAGGACCTTCAACCAGTCCACATCGTAGAACGCCTCCTTGTGGATATTCCACGAAGCTCCGACCGACCAGAACTGAGCCCACCTCTTGTACTTGCCGAAAGACGAATTTCCGTCCCGCCTGTAATTTGCCGACAGATAATAGCGTGAGTCGTAGGAATATGTTCCCCTTGCGAAATATGACATTGTCCTTGAGACCGAGGTCGAACTGCCCCCGGTGCGTGTGTCCTTCTCCGCATAGTTGACTTCCTTGATATGGTCGTTCATAAAGCCCCTGCCGGAGGCATAGGCCGTGTTGTAGCCTGAATGATGGAGTTCAAGACCGGCGTAAACGCCGACAGAGTGACGACCGAACTTCTTGGAGTAGTCCAGTTTGTCGGTATTTGTCCAGTTGAAGTAGGTCGCGTCCTCCCTACGGGATTCTCCGACCGGCTTGCCGTCCTGCATTCCGGCCAGTGTCTGGCGGGAATAGTACATATTTCCGTGGTGGTGCTGGTACTCGACTCCGAACACGCTTGAGAACTTGAGCCCGTCGATGATGGCCCAGTCCAACTTGAAGTTGCCGATGGTCTTCAGGGAGTTCTGGATGTTGTCGTTGTACTCCCTGTTGGGTAGTTTGTTGCCAAGGAATTTCTTCATTATGAACTCCTTGCCGGTGTCGCTCCAGACCTTGTTGTAAAGCCTGTAGGTCTTGCCGTCCTCCAAGTACGGAGAGAAGATCGGCAGGTTGTCCAGATACTCATCGGTCAGATAGAACAGATTGTCATTGTTATAGGTCGCCATCAGCGACACACCCATCTTCAGACGTTCGGTCAGGTCATAGTCCTGATTCATCCTGAGGTAGAACCTTTGGGACTCGTCGGTCTTGACGGTGTTCTCGTTGCGGTAATATGACCCTGACACATAGGTCTTGGCCTTCTTGGTGCCGGTCGAGAGGGACAGCGAGGCGTAGAGGGTCGAGCCCAGCCCGATATATTCATTGAACCAATCGGTCGAGGTGGTGCTGTAGGTGTTGTAGTCGTTGTCCTGGTAAGGGAAGTCGGACATCAGGTTGCCGCCGTTGACCCAGGCTTCCTTCGCGACCTCAAGGTACTGCGAGGCGTTCATCATCTTGACCATCGTGCTTTTGTCCGGCGAGGCGATGCCGTAGTTGACGGTCGCGGAGACCTTCAGCGGCATATTCCCGGCCACTCCCCTCTTGGTCGTGACAAGGATGACTCCGTTCGCGCCGTTCGCACCGTAGATCGTGGTCTGGTCAGCGTCCTTGAGGACGGTGATGCTTTCAATGTCGTTTGGATCTATCAATGAAAGTGGCGAGACAGAGGTGGACATTCCCGGCATCAGGTTGGTTCTTCCCCCTGTGTATGTAGGCACACCATCGATGATCCAAAGCGGCTCGTTGGAAGCCGAAAGAGAGGCGTTGCCACGGACACGGACATTAAGACGGCCTCTTGTCGAACTGGCCGCATCTGAATTGTTCTCCACAAGCAGTCCCGGCACAAGCCCGTTCAGGATGTTGTCAATCCTGGCCTTTGGCTTGTCCTTAAGGGCATCGGCGTTGACCTGAAAGGCGCTGCCGATCATATCCTCCTTTTTCTGCTTGACACCGTAGGCACCCACTATGACGGCCTCCTCAAGGCTGGAGTCGTCCGAAAGCCTGACATTCAGAGTCTTCGGCCCGCTGACCGTAAACTCTTTCGTAGTCATTCCAAGAAACTGGAACACAAGCGTGTAGCTCTGTCCCTCCGCAGGAGCGGCTATCTCGTAACGCCCGTCAACATCGGTGTTGACTCCTTGCTTGGAGTTCTTCACATAGACAAACGCCCCGACCAAGGGCTCGCCGTCACTGGATGTGACGGTTCCTTTCACTACCCTGTCCTGCCGGCTCTGCGTCTGCGCGACAGCGTCTCCGCCACCGCAGACCGACGGCAAACCCCACGCGGAAACCGCCAACGTGACCGAAAGGATAGTGGCCAAACATCTATTATTCATATCTACCTGTTATGTATTCTAAAAAACTTTGCCTTATGAAGCGACGACGGAATCTCCAGCCACTTCATAAAGGGTGGCTAAGATAAACATAATTTTTTAATAATCAATCATTTCGCTAAAACGTTTAACCATCCTAAACAATCAAAATCTGGGAGAATTCAAGACATTTCAGCTCACATTTTCATAGAAGATTCTGAACTTTCAGCAAAAAATGATACCTTTGCAGACACACGAAAATATTCATAAGTCAAATGAGCAACAGAGTACTGATTTTCTCCGCCCCGTCGGGATCCGGCAAAAGCACGATAGTGAACCATATTCTTGGAATATACAAGGACCAGATGGAGTTCTCGATCTCCGCCACCTCCAGAGCGCCGCGCGGCACTGAACAGGATGGCAAGGAATATTATTTCGTGACTCCCGAGAGGTTCCGCGAGCTGATCGCCAAGGACTCTTTCGTTGAATATGAGGAAGTTTACGAGGATCATTTCTACGGAACTCTCAAATCCGAGGTGGAAAGGATCTGGGCGGCCGGGCACACTATCATATTCGATGTGGATGTGAAAGGCGGAGTGAACCTGAAGAAATATTTCGGGGACAAGGCTCTGTCCATCTTCGTTCAGGCTCCGTCTGTGGAGGCTCTCAGGGAAAGGCTCGTCAAAAGGGGCACAGACTCTCCGGAGGCTATCGAGGAGCGTGTCGCCAAGGCCGCCGAGGAGATGACCTACGCTCCGAAATTCG
>CAVKYA010000250.1:0-4196 GCA_963660255.1 Bacteroidaceae bacterium
AAGAGGCTCTTCAGGGCCTCGCTCTCACAGGACTACCTCTTGGAACTGCTTCGCGCCGCTCATATTTGATGCGGTTGCCCTGTGTCAGATTAGCTGAACTTCTGAACTTTTTCGCAAAATTTATGGAAATAACCAAGCAAGTGCTGTGTTCCTTAATTTCATTACGACTAGTTCGTTAGAGTTTTGGCCATCTTGACACATTACCTGCGATTATTCGCTACAGATGTGATTTTGCGGAATAAAATCATTATCTTGCGGAGACAAAGAAAAGCGGAGTTCTGCACTTTGGCTTGCAAGTCACAAAGGTGGTTAATAACGTGGCTAAAGCCTAAAGCGCATAATTCCGAAGAAAACTATGTTACGGTTATGAGACGACATATTCAAAGATTGTTTTGCCTGGCGGCAATGGTGATGTTCGCCATGGTGACTGACGTTTTCGCGCAGCAGGCATTGTGGAGCGGGGCACAGGTGGTGTCCCCTCAGGTCAATGAGGATAACACGGTGACTTTCAGGTACTCCGGGCCTAATGTGATACGAGTGCAGGTGACGGGCGATTTCCTTCCACCGCAAAAGAACAGCACGCCGAACGGGGAGTTCGAGGTTCCGGGTGTTGCTGAATTGACCCAGAATCAGAATGGTGTCTGGGAATATACCAGCACTCCTCTTGAACCGGAACTTTACAGCTACTCGTTCATAGTCAACGGTCAGCGGATGAATGATCCGTCGAATGTCTATCAGATAAGGGACGTGGCCACGGTCACGAGCATATTCATTGTCAGCGGTGGGCAGGCTGATCTTTACGAGGTGAGTGACGTGCCGCACGGGACGGTGTCGAAGATCTGGTACGACACCCATTCCCTTGGAATGAGGCGCAGGATGACGGTCTATACTCCGGCTGGTTACGAAGAAAGCGGCAGGGCCAGATACCCTGTACTTTATCTGCTGCACGGAATGGGAGGAGACGAGCAGGCGTGGATGGAACTCGGCCGTGCCTCCCAGATCCTTGACAACCTCATCGCGCAAGGCAAGGCTAAGCCGATGATCGTGGTGATGCCGAACGGCAACGCCTCGCAGGAGGCCGCTCCCGGCGAGACCTCCAACGGACTTGTCCAGCCGCAGTTCAACCTTCCTAAAACAATGGACGGCACCTACGAAACCTCCTTCCCGGAAATCATTGAATATGTAGACTCCCACTATCGTACAATCCGCAAAAAGGAGTCGCGTGCGATAGCCGGACTGTCGATGGGCGGATTCCATTCTCTACACATCTCAAAGGAATATCCCGGCACGTTCTCGTACATAGGCTTGTTCTCCGCCGCCATATTTCCGGAAAAGGAATCGCCTGTCTATAAGGACTTTGACGGCAAACTTGCGAAACTTTTCGCCACGCATCCTGCCCTTTTCTGGATAGGCATCGGCAAGGATGACTTCCTCTACAAAGCCAACACCGACTTCCGCAAGAAACTTGATGACGCAGGTTATGAATATACCTACATAGAATCCGCCGGCGGCCATATCTGGCGCAACTGGCGCATCTACCTCAGCCAGTTTGTCCCGCTGCTGTTCAAATGACAAACCAGCTTGAAGAGAATCGCCTACGGGCGCGGCCATAGAATTGGGCTGAGCCTTTATATTACTGAAATGTAACAAACAACGAATATGAGCGCACTGTCAGTACTGTATATAGTTCTCCCGATCCTTGCTGTTTCCCTCTGCCATACCCTGGAAGTGATGTTCACCGCCAAGCGATGGGTGGGGCGGCATTGGGTGTCCTTGATGAATGAGCACCCGAATTTATTGAATATCCTCTTCCGCCTTTCCGGAATGAATAAGCCGGCGTTCCTCATAGCCGCCGGAACAGGTTTCCTTGCGGTTCTCCTCTCGACCGCCGCATTGTTCGTCGGCGGTCTCTGGACCGAGCGCGTATGGGCGACGGTCTTTATGGCATATTCAGTGTGCTCCCTGATCAACATTGTCCGCGCTGTAACCCTCAAAGGCTATGTCCCAGGACTGGTTACCAGCATTATCTCCATCCCCCTCATCGCATTCACCTTATATTCCTTGGCCCTCGTCTGGCCTTGCTGGGAAATGCTGCTCTTCGCTGTCATCGGCCTTGCCCTTGCTGTCGCTAACCGTTTCATAGCTCAAAGTATAGGTAAATGCCGAACTCTCAAATTGTCAAAGAACTAAGAAGCTGTTTTGATTTGTTTGAAATGTTCTTTGAGGTGAAAAAATCTTCATTTTCTTCCCGCTTTTTCAGTCAGATAGCACCGCTATCTTCCTTGGAAGAAGCGGTCGAACTTGAAGTTTCTCACTCTCAAACCTTCAAACAAACAAATCAAAACAGCTTCTAAGTATTGTAATCGGAAGGACTTAAGAATCCTTTGACAAGCGGAGTTGAAACTATTTGATGAGTTTGTCAATTGAGTTTTCAAGCAGTAGAAATTTGTCAAAATCGCTTTGGTATAGTCTGTCTTGAACGATTCTGTATTTTTCCCACTCGGATTCAGCGTGTAATTTTGCGAGTTCGGCCGTGACTTTCCCCGCATCGGAAAGAATGTCTCTGTCCCACAATGTCAAAAATCCATTCAACCTTTTTTCCCAGTCTTCCATCGTCATAGGAATGTGACGTTTGGCCATATCTTCAGCAAAATCCAGATATCCTACCACTATAGATGCCAAAGCACTCAACTCGTCTTTGTTCAAATAATTCTTGGCAATAATTACATCTGACTTCTTGATTTTGCCATTAGGAGAATCTTGCCAATTAGTCAATCCCATATGTGATTTATTTGCATCCGCTCTCTCAACTATCAGTTCGGCTGCAGTATGTCCGTGAATGGCATAATGCATCTTGTTTTGAACCGTTGCGTAGAACCTTCTTGTTGCAGGAGCGTTGGAATCATAATCAAGCGAGGTCGCGTAAATGTCGGTAATCTTCTGGTAGAACTTTCTTTCGCTCAATCGGATTTCCTTAATCTTTTCAAGCTGTTGTTCAAAATACTCATCCGTCAGGAATGTCCCACGTTTCAGCCTATCTTCATCCATTACCCACCCCTTGATGGTAAACTCTTTGACAATCAGTCCAGCCCATTTACGAAATTGAACCGCGCGTTCATTCTCAATCTTAAATCCGACAGCTATAATCGCTTGTAAATTATAGTGTTTTGTGTTGTATTGTTTCCCGTCTGAAGCAGTTATTAAGAAATTCTTAACAACTGAACTCTCATCCAGTTCTCCAGAAGAAAATATAGATTTAAGATGCTGGTTGACAGCAGGAACACTTACTCCATACAACTCTGACATCAGGCGTTGGGTCAGCCAAATATTCTCGTCTTCGTATCGAAGTTCAACATTTGTTGGATTATCCCCGATTGATGCTGTATATGTGAGAAATTCGGCGGCCGAACTTCGTATAGATATTTGCTGTTTCTTATCCATTGTCTATCATTTGATCATTTTTTGATAAAATTATCTTCGCCACTAAAGTTGCGTAGATATACTTGAGGAACATAATGATGTTTTTTATTATACATCCTCAGTCAAGAGTCGCTCTTTCAATTCCAAAAACACATATATGAAGAATGTGGCCGCGGCTATGCTTCGCCGGCTTCCATTACTGATTGAGACCTTAAGGTCATTGATGACCTTGGACGTTATGTTGTAGAAAAACTCTTTCATATCAAATTTGCCTTAAATATAGTAAAAAGGTTTCTGTTTCAGAGTTATGATATTCGAATTTTGAGGCTCTCGTGTGCAAGAACGATGATATTGCACCCGTGGTGTCTGATTTTTCGGGTGTCGGGGGCAAAAAAGGCTTGTTCGCACCCGAATATGTTACGGTAGGGGTTATTGGCTGCCTTATCTGCCACCTTGCTTCTGTGGAAATGGTGGAACTTCAGAATGTTTTTCGTAAGTTTACGGAAAATTGGTGCCAACAATGAATATTGCGAATAGAATCTCAGTGATTGCAGTCATTATGATTGCTGTGATGACATCGTGCTCAGTGAAAACCATCGAGGTCGTTTTCGACCCGAATGTCAAGGATTATACTCCGGTTGTGGTCGGTATCTTGAAAGAACACCCGAAGGGTAACATAAGAATCCGTTTCGGGAAAGGACTTTATCCATTCTATCCGGAGCGGGGGGCAGAGGAGTTCCTGACGCTGTCCAACAATGACAGCGGGGACAAGAAGA
>CAVKYA010000251.1:0-4194 GCA_963660255.1 Bacteroidaceae bacterium
GGATTTATCTATGATGGCCTTCGCAAAGTCTATAAGGAACGAATCTCTGCTTTGGACAACACGTTCGGTGTGTTCACCGCGAACATCTGCCTGAAACCCGGAATCCCGGCCTGTCCAGACGGGAACATATTCATTCATCGTGAAGGTATTGACCTTTGGCATTCGGATCCGTCAGTCACTGAATCTGTTATGGTGCATTTTTATCCTGAGCCTCAGGGTGGTGTGACGCATTTGGATCTGATGAGTCCTATGCCTTTCACCAAAGGCGTTGATGAGTCGGATCAAACATCCGGCAAGGCAATCGTATCAGGCTCAGAGGACTCCTACGAATCGGCGAAGCAGAGAAAGTTAAAGGAATGCCTTGATCTGGTCGGAAATAGGCTTCCGTGGCTTGAAAGCTCCATAGAAAGTGCCTACACCAGTACTCCGCTGACATATTCCCGCTACACCTCCACACCCCAAGGTTCCGCTTTCGGCATCCGTCACGACTGGCGCACTCCTCTGCGCACCGTCCTGTCTCCGCGCACCCCTCTGAAAAACCTCCTCTTCACCGGCCAAAGCCTCAATCTTCACGGTCTCCTCGGCGTTTCAATGACCTCCGTCCTCACCTGCCGCGAGATTCTCGGCAAGGGTTTCATCGCCCTCCGCTGATTCCACCACGAGCATTATAGTACGCCATCCAACACTTTTAACTGTAAGAATAATCTCATCGTCATTTTATGATTATTATTTTATGACGATGGGGAATAATTGTGTATATTTGTCCTAAATGAGGTGAATATGAAGAATCCTTTTGTGACTAACGGATATGCCGGAGCGGAGTATTTCTGTGATAGGGTGGTTGAGACCAAAGATCTTAGGACTCTGCTGCTTAACGAACATAATGTCGCTCTCGTGTCGCCAAGAAGGCTCGGTAAGACAGAACTCATTAATCACGTCTTTGACTGTGAGGAGTTCCGGGATTCATATTACTGTTTTCTCATTGACATATATGCCACCAAGTCTCTTGGTGACTTTGTCAATGTGCTTGGAAAAGCCGTGTTGGACGCATTGAGACCGAAAGGAAAGAATGTTTGGGAGAAGTTTGTCTCAGCATTGGGCTCGGTCCGCGCGGAGATTTCATTCGACATCAACGGTCAGCCGAATTGGAGTGTCGGGTTGGGGGAGATCCGGAATCCGGCTGTTACCCTTGACGAGATATTTTCCTATCTCCAGAATGCGGATCGTCCGTGCGTTGTGGCCATTGATGAATTCCAGCAGATAACGAAGTATGCTGACACTAATGTGGAGGCATCAATAAGGACTTATGTCCAGAAAACGACCAACGCTCATTTTATTTTCTCCGGCAGTCACAGGCATTTGATGAATGGTATGTTCACATCTCCTTCCCGTCCGTTCTATCAGGGAGTTACGGTTATGAATCTCAATCCTATCCCACTTGATAAATACATTGGGTTCGTCGTGGAAAAGTTTGAGGAAAGGGAGCGGTCTGTTGACCCTGAGGTGATCAGTGCGCTTTATGAGAAATTTGAAGCTGTGACCAGTTATATTCATAGAGTGCTGAATATTTTGTTCTCAATGACAGAAAAAGAATCCACTTGTACGTGTGATATGATTGGAGGAGCAATCGATTTTGTGGTAAGGCTTTCTTCCGACACTTATGAATCCCTGCTGTACCAAATGCCGGTGAAGCAGAGGGATGTGTTTCTGGCAATCGCATCGGAGGGAAACGCTAAAGAGGTTTCTGGAAGCGCGTTCGTGAAGAAATATGGCTTGACATCATCAAGCAGTGTCGCGTCGGCTGTAAAGGGTCTCCTTGAAAAGGACTTCATCACCAATGACTTGGGAATATACTCGGTGTATGATAAGTTTTTCCTTATGTGGCTTGAAAGGAAAGGACTGTTAATGAAGAGGTAATAAGTTATAATTGAATATTATATGTCAAAATATGCTTTTGTGACCGGTGGAAGCCGTGGAATCGGCCGGGCGGTTTGTGTGAAATTGGCTCGGATGGGGTTCTGTGTCGTGATTAACTATGTCTCGAATGATGAGGCCGCACGTGAAACCCTTCGTCTTGTTCAGGAGGCTGGAGGCAGTGGTGAACTTTTGAAGTTCGATGTGGCTGACACGGAGGCGTCCGTCAAGGCGATAACCGGTTGGCAGGAAAGTCATCCGGACGATTATGTGGAAGTGCTGGTCAACAATGCCGGTGTGCGGAAGGACAATCTTCTGCTTTGGCTTGAGCCGGATGATTGGTACAAAGTGATGTCCACGGATTTAAACAGTTTCTACAACGTCACTCGTCCGTTCCTCCAGCCGATGATCTCGCATCGCAACGGCCGTATCATCAATATGGCCTCGCTGTCTGGCATCAAAGGTCTGCCGGGCCAGACAAACTATTCAGCCGCCAAAGGTGGTCTGATCGCCGCCACAAAGGCTCTGGCTCAGGAACTGGCTCCGAGAAAGATCACCGTCAACGCCGTCGCCCCTGGCTTCGTGGAGACCGATATGGTCGAAGGTCTTGACGGGGCCTCGCTCAAGGCTCAGATTCCGGCCCGCCGTTTCGGCAAGCCGGAGGAAGTCGCCGCCCTTGTCGGTTTCCTCGCCTCTCCGGATTCCGCTTACATCACCGGGCAGGTCATCTCCATCAATGGAGGACTTTATTGATTTTTATCGCCGTTTTTTAGTCAACTGAGACTAGTGCTCAAGTTTTGTGCACGTCTCCGAACTGATTGGACTGCTTGTTTTACGGCAGAAATTTCGCGATAGCGGGCGAAAAACGAAAAATAATTGCCATTTTCGCCCGCTATCGCGATTTTTTGCCGCTCAATGTGATCTGCCGACAAACTGAAAGGAAATTTCACCGGGACAATGTTACATTATCCCGGCCTTTTCGTTTATATTAGTGAAAAGTTCAAACGATGATCGAAGACTTTCTCACAGAAGCGTTCCTTGCCCTTCGGGGGCGATGGAAGACAGAGGACACCCTTCAGGATGCCTTCTGTCGGCTTTGGGGAGGAAAGTACAAGGTCGAAAGCGTGAAAGAGGCGATGGGACTGCTTTCAAGGACGGGCAGAAACCTTGAGATCGATGAGTACCGGAAGGCGCGAAGGAGGCAGACCGTGAACCTTGATGGACGGCAGGTTGAGGATGAGGCTGGTGATGCGATGGAAAAAGAACTGCTGTTCCGGAAGGTTGAGGAATCGGTGGAAAGCGAACTGACCGACCTCCAGAGACTTATCGTCAGAAAGCACGAATATGAAGGCCAGTCGTTCGAACGAATCGCAAAAGACCTTGGAATGCAGCAGGCGGCTGTCCGGATGCACATCTCAAGGGCAAGGAAAATTTTAAGAGACAAATTCAGAAATGAAGATGAATAAGATCAATGAATATATCGACAGGTACTTCGAGGGTACCCTTTCCGAAGCGGAGGAACTGAAACTCAAGGCGTTCCTCGCTTCCCCGGAAGGACATGCCTCTGAATATGACGAAGCGCGCGCCGTGATGGGGTACTTCGCCGTCGGCAAGTCTCTTTCACGGAATGGGGCGAAGGAATATTCCCGAAAAGACAGTCGCCGGCATAGCTCCGTTTGGCTTCGGGTCGCCGTGGCCGCCGTGTGCGCCGGTATATTCATAACTCTTGGAATGAATGTCTATAATAAGGAAAACATCTGCGTCTCGTATGTCGGAGGGCAGAAAGTGACCGACAAGGAGGTTGTAATGAACGACGTCGATGGCATCCTTGCTGACCTTTTCTCCGGCGGGACGGATGTGGATGAACAGTTGAATGAAATATTCGGAAAATGATGAAACGAAAGGTATTTTTGATAGTGACGCTGTGCCTTCTGGCCTTGTCCCCGGCCTATGCACAGAAAGGACTACAAATAGACAGCCTGTTCAGCTGCTCTATTATTGATGTCTCGGATATGTCCCGGATTTCAATGTCGGAAGTGAGCGGGGCGGAACTCAGACCTTATAATCTGAAATATTTCCGGAGCATCAGTTTCAAGGCGGGGGCCAGAACAATAGACAAAGTGGCCTCTCTGATAGAGGCTGATTCCCGTAACGCGCTTGACCGGAAGATCGATTATTACGGAGGGCAGATGTATTATGCCCTTTTGAGGCTACGGACAAATGGATCCGAGGAAAATGAATATGTCGGTTTTCAGGTTAAGGGGATAGGAAGGGAAAAGG
>CAVKYA010000252.1:0-4191 GCA_963660255.1 Bacteroidaceae bacterium
TCCATCTGTAGAAGTCCTTCGTCTCCAGATCATAGTCGTTAAGCACCTGGGAGAGAATCGTTTCGTCCTTGGTGTCGCAGAACACCTCACCGCCTTCCTTCCAGTCCGGGGTGTCCGGCAGCGGTTGCAGGTAAGGGTAATCCTTGTCTTCCCAACAGGTGCTGAACAATTCCATACGGCCGCCGCAGCATTTCGAGAAACGAGCGTCACAGATACGGCCTTCGGAAGTGAGGACAAGCCCCCAGGTCTGGTCTATGGCCTTGCGGACAATGTCGCCCACGGCCATCGTGAGGCCTTGGTAACGCTGGCAGTGATCATCGGCGCAAACATCGAACAGGGTGTGGTCATCGTGGTCGAACCACTTGATGTATTCCTCATCTCCTCCGGTCGCTGAGCCTGTGGTTCGACAAGGCTCACCAACCATCGAAGCGCCCTCTGCTCCGTCAGTCGCTTCGACAAGCTCAGCGACCGCAGTGTTGCACTCAGTGACCGGTGATGTTGCCTCAGAGACCGAAACCGGTCCCTGAGCCTGCCGAAGGGCCGGCGCTTCGACAAGCTCAGCGACCGAGCCGGCCGGTTTCCGACGATGCTCCACCTGCGCCATAACCCAAGACCGGGAAATAACAGCGTGCGCCTTGAGGAACTCCAACCCGGCGGAAGCCTTCATCTCCGAAGAGATCACGCTCAAAAGATAGTCCTCAACCCCGACAATATTCACCGCCGTGACCTTGTCTCCGTCCACGATGAACTTCAACGTTCCGGCGAACTTCTGCGTCACCTTCCTTTCCCAATGGAAATCCACACCGATTGTCACTCCGTAAAGAATGAACGACGGCTCCGCGAACATAGTGGCCTCAGTCTGAGCCTCGAAGACCAACTCGTCATAAAGAACTCCGTTGTAGGAGATGCGCCCGGCTGAATATTCAACCTTCTGCCTCCCCGCCCCGTCCGAGATGATCTCGAACTCGATCTCCGGACCGGACATTATCCCGACCTCCAGCCTGCGCTGGGTTCTGGTCAGCCTCCAGATGATGCCTTTCTCGGTCTCCCCACTGACGGTGATCTCACGGACAACAGCGGTAAGGAGCTCAGAATCAAGCTTGTCGTAGTCCTCACGTTTCGGAGCCACAAACACTCCACCCAGATCAGCGCATCCCGGACTCATCGCCAGATGATCCGCCCCGGTGGAATAATAGTTGTGCGGACGATGTTTCTCCCTGAATATCACAATGGAGCGATATTCCCCGTTATGTGTCCAGGCGAACAGATTGATCTTAGGCTCATCCGAGTCCTCCGGCATCGGAGCGCAGTCCATAAGCCGGTAGAAAAGCTTCGCCACGGATTTTGCCGTGCCACCGCAAAGGACGAAAACCCCGTTGGCATATTCATTAAGATGGAAGAGTCTGGCTTCCTTGACGTTCGTGAGAAATTCCAGTTTTTTGTCATCGCCGGCGGCCAGAAGTCCGTCCACCCTGTTCTGGAGCGGCATAAGCCCTTGCGGGCAGGCCTGAAAATGCTGATGGTCAGGTGCCGAGGATCCGCTTACCGGGCCGTTGTAGAACCCGAGATATTCATTGTGCGCGTTGACAAAGTCAAGAAGGTCTTGATAGCGATGCCAAATGGATTGTCTCGTGTGCTCGAAGCTGGAGATCACGAGATGTGACGGGAAGATCGGGTACGGGTTCAGCGTGACGCGGTATTTCCGTCCCTTGCGCCCCTCGAATTCAATGTGAGTCTGCTGCGACGGGCGGTTCTCAGGACAGAGGAAGCAAGGCCTCTCGCTGAGGGACTTCGGGTCCAAGGCCGCCTCGGAGGAAATCTTGCGGCAAGGATTGTGCTGGACTATTATCTCCAGTCCTCCGACATCCAACCGTTTGGTCTCCACCTTCTTGAGGTCACGATAGTTCTCGGCGGCGAGCGGCCAGACCGACAACTGGTCCTTTATGAATTTGTCAATGTTATTGTCCATCAGAGCAAAGCCAATAATGTGTCCTTGATTGATTTGAATTCCTGCTCAAAATTCGGGGTGAACAGCCCCCGTGCCAGATTCGACTCGATCTCGGACATATTCCAATAGCGTCCTTCCGCGACCTCGTCATTGTCAGGCTTCAAAGTGAAGTTGCCGACAGTGGCGAAGACGTTGACCAGTTCCTTCTCGCGCGCCGACTCCCAGATGTAGGATTTCAGGAATATGGGATTGAAGTCCCTGAATCCCAGTTCCTCCGAAGCCTCGCGGTAGAGAGCCTCCTCCAGCGTCTCGCCGTAATCAATGTGCCCGCCGACAGCGGTGTCCCAACGCCCGGGAAGAAGATCCTTCTTCATAGAGCGTTTCTGAATATACAGACACCCCTCGCGGTTGATGATGTGAAGATGGATCACCGGATGCATCAGCTTCGAGCCATCGTGAACGGACTGTCTCGTGGCCTGGCCGATGACAAGGCCGTTCTCCTCCACGACAGGAACCATCTCGCCAGTAGGGCGTGGACGGTCGCCGGGATTTTCAGCCGACGGCAACGGCATAACCGGTGCCGGAGAAACCGGATAGATCAAGTCAAACATAACGTCACGCTATCGCCAAAAGAATCAGCAGTTGGGCAACAAGCACCCTCATAAACATCGACAGCGGATAGACGGTGGCATAGTTCACTGAAGGATAATCCGTTCCGTAAGCGCCTTGGGTGAAGGCCAGAACGGCAGGGTCGGTTGTGCCTCCGGAAATCAGACCACAGATCTGATAGAAGTTCAGCTTGCAGACATATCTTGCGACAAGGCCGATCGTGCAGACCGGGATGAATGTGATCAGCGCGCCATAGAGAATCCACCAGTAACCTCCGTTAAGAATAGAGCTTACGAAATTCTGTCCGGCACCCAGACCGACAGCGGCCATAAAGAAGGATATTCCCATCTCCCTGACCATCAGGTTCGCACTCTGGGTCGTGTAGGTCGTGATCTTCCACTTAGGGCCGAAATAGCCGAGGAGAATCGCGATGATCAGCGGACCGCCGGCAAGACCGAGTTTTATAGGCTGAGGAATGCCAGGGATGGCGATAGGAATTGAACCGAATATCACGCCGATGGCTATTCCGAAGAAGATCGGGATAAGGTTCGGACGGTTGAGCGTCGAGGTCTGGTTGCCCACAAGATTGGCTACCTCCTCGATTCCGAGCTCAGGTCCGACAACCCTCAGGACATCACCCATCTGGAGAATGAGGTTCGGCCTTGCGACAAGCCCCACACCTGCTCTGATGACGCGGGTGACGCTGACCCCATAATTGGCCCTGATGTTGAGATTGCGCAGCGTGACACCTGTCAATGAGGACTTGGTCACGGTGATCTTCCTGTTTACCATCTTGGTGTCCATCTGCTCCCAGTCCTGGAGATGCATCGGGACTTCCTCTCCGAAAGTGATTCTTGCCGAATCCACATTCTTCTGCGACGTGACAATCAGGAGTTTGTCTTCTTTCTGGAGGACAGTGTCCGGTCCCGGGATGGACATCAGCCCGTCCCTGAGGATTCTGGAAATCACGATCGAATTATCCAGATCCCTTGTGGCCTCTTTGATCGTAAGTCCGAAGATCGCCGGGTTCTCGACCTCGCAATGCATTCGCCTTGCCACATCCTCGCTGTTGTCGGCGTTGTCAAGCTCAGCCTTTTCCTTGTCAAGGTCAACCTTGAATATGGCCTTGAAGAACATAATCAGACCAATCACAAGGAGCACTCCCAAAGGATAGGCGACAGCGTAGGCGGAAGCCAGTCCAGAGGTCGCCGAGGCTATGTCGGACGCGAGATAGTTCTCCGCGCGCATCGAATCCGCCATCGTCTGCTGCGCGGCGCCTAGCCCTGGGGTGTTGGTCACGGCTCCGGACATCACTCCGACCATCGTCTTGAGATCCTCTCCTGTGATGAAATGGATCGCCACTGTCACCCCCACGGCAAGAAGCACCAGCAGTACAGCGAGCAGGTTCAGCTGCATACCGCCTTTCTTGAACGAATGGAAGAATCCAGGGCCGACCTGAAGTCCGATCGAGAACACGAACAGGATCAGGCCGAAATCCTTCATAAAGCTGAGTACTGTCGTGTCAACCCTGAGTCCGAAATGGCTCAAAAGAATGGCCACAAACAGAATCCACGTGGAACCGATGGAAATGCCTTTGATCTTGAATTTGCCAAGATACAGTCCTATCGCGATCA
>CAVKYA010000253.1:0-4188 GCA_963660255.1 Bacteroidaceae bacterium
CGTGGTGGAAGGCCTTGCGGAAGCCGTCGGAGTAGTTGCCGTAGTCGGAGCCGAATGTGTTGGCGAGGGTGTCGCCCTCGGTCTCGAACATCAGGCCTGTGCCGCCGTTGTCGCCAAGGACCTGATAGACCGCGGTTGCGGAGGAGTTGGCCGGGATGAAGAGCATACGCATAGGCGGCTCCTCGGGCTTCTCCATATCGACCTTCTTTTTGCCGGCAGCGTTGTACTCGGCGATCTTGTGCTTGTACTCGATGGTCTCGGCCTCGTTGATTTCGCGGAGGCGGTCGTGGATGGGTTCGACGATGTAGCGGCAGAGGGCGAGGCGGCCTTTGCCGGAGGATGCCTTGGCGGTGACGAATAGGAACAGGTTCGGATAGACCGTGCGGTCGGCATAGACCCCGAAGACGTGAGGGAGACAGGCGGAGATGACGGCCATAGTGCCGAGTATGAGAATGTCAGCGTCTTCCGGGGAGTTTGACTGGGAGACCACCTTTTCGAGGAACGACGGGAGAGTGCCTTGCAGTTCGGGAGAGAATGTCGGGAGCGGCAGGTCTTCGTCAATATTGACAATATTGTCAGAATGCGCGGTATTGACAGTTTGCGCAGGTTGAGGGTTGGAGGCTTTCGTGGACGGCTTCCGTGAATATGCGCATTGTGCGTATTCTGTCATTTTTGTCAATTCTGTCGTTTTCGTGCGTTTGGCGGTGGCAAGGCTGACGCCGTGTTCTTTGGCGAGCTGGAAGAACGTGCGGATGGTTATGCCTGTGCCGTGGGCGTTGAGGCAGCGGTCGTATTGTCTGTCGCAGTCTTCCTGTGTGTAGCCACTGTTGAAATGGCTGATTCGGTGGTAGATGGAGCGTCCGGTTTCGCCGAGGGCATCGGCGAGGGCGAATCCGAGGTCTCGCCAGTTGGAGTAGCCGGCGGTGATGTCGGTACGCGTCGCTTCTATGCGCTGCGTGATGAGTTCGATGTCATCTTTTGGCTCCGGATGTGATGTTTGCGGCTCGGGGACTTGTCTGATGTCTGACGGGAGCCAGTCCGAGGGTATGAATGTTTCTTTCTGCATTGTCTTATCTGTAATTGGGGTTTATGTATGCGCTGGGATCGTGCGGCAGGAAGCAAGCCCTGGCGATGTCCTTTCCTGACTTGTCGGGTTCGATGCCGTAGGCTATGGTGATGTAACTGGCGATTGCCCGGAAATAATCTGAATGGGAGGTTTGTCCACGGTTGATTTCGATTATCCATTTGAGGCCGTCTCCGGAAGGGCTTCTGAAGAGCAGCGCGGTCTCGAAGTAGCGGTCTGTCAGAAGCCTTGCGAAGAGCCCCTCAACATCGGGGACGTGGTCGAAGTCTATGCAGAGTAGGCCAGATTCGGTGACGCAGCTGGCATTACTTCTGGAAGTGAACTCTCCGCTGAAGGTGGCGTAGTCGAAGTTCGCGGCCTTGTATATTCTTGCCCTTGACTTGTCGGTGATGTTTCGGAGGGTGCGCGTGCGCTTCTCTGCGTAGCGGCCGGTGATGTAGTTCCAGGCATCGAGAATGGTTATATTCTTATAAGGGCTGGTGTTTGTTATCGGGGCCTTGAAGAACGAGAATCTCGGGCCTTTGGCGGTCGGGAGCGGAGGGATGTCCTTGTACTGGCGGTTCTCTCCGTCAAGGTGGAGGTTCATCTCGCTGTTCAATGTCGTGAGGAGTTCCTGTCCTGTCCGGCAGTAGTACATCGCGGCGAAGTCGAGGGCGTCGCCGTCGTGGATCGCTCCGCTGAGGTCGTGATGGTGGGCATATTCATCGGAAAGGCGTTGTTCCGGATGGAGCTTGTCGATGCGGACTTGGAGCGTCCGTTCGCCTCCGGCGTAGGGGTTGCGGACGGTGCCGCAATCCCTGCCCGAGACTCGTATCACGGTTTCGTCGGGGTAGAACTTCCGGAGGATGTGGCAGTAGATGTCCGCTCCCCAGAGGGTGTGCCTCAGCACGGTCTGCCTATTGATCGTCCTTTCCATAGCGTTCCCGGATGTTGAACATCACATAATTGTCTTTCAGGATCCGTTCTATGTCTTGACGGAAGTAGTAGATTTTCCTGCCGATTCTGGTGTAGGGTATCGTCCCGTTCGAGCGGAGGGTCTGGAGGGTGCGCGGGCTGATGTGGAGTTTCATCATCACGTCCTGGCCGTCAAGGAGGGTGTCGAGGATGTCATCCCCGTTTCTTTCCCGTCGGCATTGGAGGGCTTCCTCCTCTGTCATCTTTCCCTGCTTCAGGAGCTCTTTCTGGATGAACGGGCATTGGCGGAGGATCTTCGAGTAGGGTTCGTTGGAGTCGGCGGCCATTTGGAGGATGATGTCGCCGATGGGTTGTGGCTCGTGGCGTTTCATAGCTCCTCCCTTTGGGCGAAGAGTCGCATCGCCTTGTCCACGTCAATCACTATCTTCCTGCCGTTCTGGATGATGGCGTCCTTGAGGAAGGTGTTCTTGTATCTCTGCGCCGTCGCGTGGGAGCAGCCGAATATGTCACGTATTCCCTGGAGTCCGTAGACGTAGCGTGCCGTCTTCTGTTCGGGCTGCCGTGGTTTGTCTGTGTTCAGCCCCGCTATGAGGGCTTTGAGGTCGGCGACAGTCAATGCCGCTATTGGTGTCGTGTCATCGTAAAACATCACTTTACACTTTATTGGTTTTTACTGATGACTCAACCGGTTGGGCCGTTATTGTTTTTGATATATCTTTGGCAAAGGAAAGCATATTCCAGATGCCGTCAAACAGGTGATATCCGTGGTTTTACAGTATTGTGGTTTTCTTATGGGAGTATGGTCATATTCAGTATCATACGGTATGGAAAGAACAAGGCCACTTGACACTTTTCATCGATAATCTGAGAAAGTGTCAAATGGTCGATATGGTTTGGTATGTTTTTGTCTGCTTTGGTTCGGGACCCCGTCAGTTCTGTCCAATGAGGTGTAGAAGGAGCTCCCAGAGGAGTGCCGTGTCCCGGGTGCGGATTCTGGTTCGGTCAGTGGTGAGGATGAGGAGGCCGTCGTCCATCCAATTGTATATGGTCTGGCGGCTGACTTTAAGGTAGCGGGCGAATTCGGCCTTCTTCATTTCGGGGTGGAGGTCGGCTGTGTCGCGGAGGCGGGATATGTCCCCGGAGGTTATGCCCACCTTGCGGAATGATATGTCCAATAAGTCGTGGAGGGTTATGTGGCTGTAGCCCTTGTCGGAGAACGACTGGAGGAACGGCAGGAGCCTGTCGGTGTCGAGCCGGAGTCCGAGGAGGGCTTTCAGCATCAGGGTGGTTTCGGGATGGGCTGGCATAGGTGGGGCTATTTCTTGAGGTTCTCGTCAAAGAGGCTCATCGCCGCGGCCTTGGTCTTCTCGGCGATGTCGATGTAAGGGCGCATCGCCTTGTAGTCGGAGTGGCCGGTCCACTTCATCACGACCTGCGGAGGGATGCCGCT
Organism: Bacteroidaceae bacterium; assembly: GCA_963660255.1. Lineage (GTDB taxonomy): Bacteria > Bacteroidota > Bacteroidia > Bacteroidales > UBA932 > Cryptobacteroides. The sequence continues at coordinate 3,450 of CAVKYA010000253.1, forward strand.
GGCGAGGGCGAAGCAGATGAACGTCCTGCGGCCGGCGTGGGTGCCGATTAGCGCCCATTTCGGGTAGGTCTCCTCGACTTTCTGTCCGGCGCGGAAGAAGACTTTCGTGACGGGGGTGTTGAAGCCGCAGAGCTCGCAGAGGTCCTTGAGGTAGTAGTTCATATTTTGATTGGCGATGACAGGCAAAGCAAGACCTTTGGGAAACGGTTCATTTTCATATTTCTTCAAGATTGCTTTTGCGAAGCTGTTGAGGTCAATAGGAAGCCTGTCATTTGTTTTCTGGGTGGTCACATAGAGGCAGTCGCCGATGATGTCAGTTCTCTTGACTTTCGCCATATCGGAGTATCTGAGAGACGTGAATGCACAGAAACAGAAGAGGTCTCTGGTCTTTGCCAAGGCACCAGCTTCGTGAACTGTCTTTTCATATTCATTGCCAGCCATATCCTTTAATGTCACTTTCGTGCCGTTCGCTGGAATGTCATAATGATACAGGTGAAGCAGTTCTTCTTTTGTCAAGAAAATGACCGGTTTTTCAAGAACTTTGAATTTCGGCTGGAATCGGCTGATGGCATCCTGCTGACATAGACCTTTTCTTATTGCCCAATTGAGAAACCATTTGAGGTTATTGAATTGTTTCTGAGCGGTTTTCTCTTCAAGGCCGTCGGATATTCTCAAGAATCGGACAAATGCCTGAAGCCCCTCTTCATTGAAGTCTTGATATGTACAATCTTTCCTGAAC
>CAVKYA010000254.1:0-4143 GCA_963660255.1 Bacteroidaceae bacterium
GACGAGGACTGCATATTCCCGATCCTTGCCGTTCTTTCCAACCTATTGACCATCAACCTCCTCGAAAGCACTGTCTTTGAATATGCTTCCGGGGATCTCATACCCATAATCGTACAGCCGCTGGTTTCTTCAGTGGCTCCAAACGCCCCTCCGGTAGCGGCATAGACTTCAGGATTAACCATATCAGCGGATTCCATTCACAAGGGCGGAAACGGTAGGTTCCTGAATATCACCAATTTGCAAAATACCGCCCGGCCAAAACAGAGGGCAGGATTTTATATTCAATTATCTATCAATTACTTACGTTTAGAGCACAAAATCGCTTCCCTGAGAAAAATGGAAGGGTATTATGCATTTTAGGCTTGATAACCCCAAAATCACGTTTTAAGATTGACTGCAATTATAAAGTGTATATTTCGAAACGGAATTACGGGATGGATGTAAGTGATTGTACAACAAAAATGAGATAATAAAACATTCACAATGAAGAAAACAATAATATTATTGATGGCATTCTGCGCGATTATGGCAGGGTGCGGAAATCATTCCCATCACGAGGGACACGACCACGATGGGCATAATCACGAGACCGAAGCCCAAGAGGAACATAATCACGTTGACGAGTCTTGTAATGATCACGACCACGGCGAGGCTAAAGAAGAGGCTGGTCACGAAGGCCACAACCACAACGGTGAGATCGAGGTGAGCCTTGAGCGTCAGAAGACGTTCGGAATCACAACCGACACTGTGGCCGTTGGTGATTTCGCCGAGGTGATCCACACAAGCGGCCAGATTCTATCGGCGATGGGAGATGAGATGACTGTCGTGGCGAAAAGCACCGGAATTGTTAGTTTCGGAAGGTTGACCGAGGGCTCGGCTGTGGGCAAGGGCGCACTTATAGCTACAATCTCCTCCAAGGATCTCGGCGGTGGCGACCAGCTGGCAAAGGCAAAGGCTGTTTACGAGGCCGCCAAAAAGGAATATGAACGAGATCTTCAACTGAGCAAGGACAATATCGTCAGCGAAAGCCATTTGGATCAAAGCAAGCTGGCCTACGAACAGGCCAAGGCCGAGTACGACGCATTGGCTTCCGGCACATCAAAGGATGGGGATGTCAGCGTCACTTCCCCACTTGGCGGATTCATCAAGAAACTAAGTGTGGCTCAAGGTGACTATGTCGAGACCGGAACCCCGATCGCGGTTGTCAGCCAGAACAGAAGGCTAAGGCTCCGCGCAGATGTCTCCGAAAAATACTACGGACTGATCAGCGGTGTCAAGGACGCGAATTTCTCGACTTCCTACAGCGACCAAGCCTACAGCCTGAAAGAGCTCAACGGACGGCTGCTCGGCTACGGAAAGGCCTCTGACGGAGACTATTATATTCCTGTGACATTCGAGTTCGACAACAAAGGAGATTTGATCGCGGGCTCCTACGTTGACATATTCCTGAAATCATCGAACTCCTCCAAGGCGATCAGCGTGCCAGTCAGCGCTGTGGTGGAGGATCAGGGAATCCATTACGTCTTCGTCCAGCACGATGAGACCGGTTTCTTCAAGCGCGAGGTCAAACTCGGACAGTCCGACGGACAGAGAGTCCTTGTAAAGAGCGGTCTGAATGAAGGTGAAGTGGTTGTTGCCACAGGTGCCGTTCAGGTGAAGCTCGCGTCCGTAACCGCCGTTCCGGCAGGTCATTCACACAATCATTAGGCCTATGGAACAGCTCAAACACGAAAACGGACTGCTGAACGGAATCATACGGTTCTCGCTCAACAACAGAATGGTGATTTTGGTGATCGCAGCTCTCTGTCTGGTCGCGGGAATATATTCGACCATGCACACGGAAGTCGATGTGTTCCCGGATCTGAACGCACCGACAGTCGTGGTGATGACCGAGGCTGAGGGAATGGCTCCCGAAGAGGTAGAAAGGCTCGTTACCTTCCCTATCGAGACCGCCGTCAACGGTGCCACGAATGTGCGCCGCGTGCGTTCTTCCTCCGCCACTGGATTCTCCATCGTCAACATCGAATTCGACTGGGGGACAGACATTTACAAAGCCAGACAGATCGTCTCGGAGAAGATAGCAATGGTCGGGGCGGATCTTCCGGAGAATGTCGGCAACCCGACGCTCGGTCCTCAGGCCTCCATCCTCGGCGAGTTGATGATTATAGGCCTTACCGCCGACACGACCTCTATGCAGGATCTCCGCACGATCGCCGACTGGACCATTAGGCCAAGACTCCTCTCGACCGGCGGAGTTGCACAGGTCGCGGTGATGGGCGGAGACATCAAGGAATATCAAATCCTGATGGATCCGGGCAGGATGCGCCGCCACGGAGTCTCGATGGACGAGGTCATCTACGCCGTCAAAGGGATGAACCAGAACGCCTCCGGCGGCACTCTCTATGAATATGGCAATGAATATATCGTCCGTGGCCTTCTGTCCACCAACGACATAGACGAACTGAAAAAGGCCGTCGTGAAGACCTCGGAGAACGGGTTGCCGATAACCCTGGACGCCATCGCCGACGTGCGCATCGGTCCTAAAACTCCTGTGCTGGGTGTCGCCTCAAACGACGGGAAACCTGCCGTGCTTCTGACCGTCACCAAACAGCCGAACACCAACACATTGGCTCTCACCGGAAGGCTTGACAACGCCCTTGACGAACTAAAGGGCAATCTTCCTGCCGACGTAAAGGTCAACTCTCAGATTTTCAGACAGTCTCGATTCATCGACAGTTCGATAGACAACGTGAAAAAGTCCTTGATCGAAGGTGCGATATTCGTGATCATCGTGCTGTTCATATTCCTGATGAACTGGCGCACCACGATAATCTCGCTTGTGTCGATTCCGCTCTCAATCGTATTCTCGCTACTTGCGATCAGATGGATGGGACTGACGATCAACACGATGAGTCTCGGTGGAATCGCCATCGCCATCGGCTCGCTTGTGGACGACTCGATCGTGGATGTGGAGAATGTGTTCAAGCGACTGCGGCAGAACAGGGAAAAGCCAGAGGGTGAGCGTGAAAGCGTTATCAAAGTGGTCTATGAGGCCTCCAAGGAAGTCCGTATGCCGATGCTCAACTCCACGCTGATCATCATCGCAAGCTTCCTGCCTCTGTTCTTCCTCTCCGGAATGGAGGGAAGGATGCTCAAACCGTTGGGAATCACATTTATCATCTCATTGATGGCATCGACCCTTGTTGCCCTGACAGTGACCCCGGTTCTCAGTAGTTTCCTGCTCGGTTCACATAAAAGTGACAAGACCGGCAAGGAACCGGCTCTGGTCCGTTGGCTCAAGAAATATTACGAAATGGCTCTCAACTGGTCTCTCGGGCACAAGAAGACTATCCTGTGCGGAGTCGGTGCGCTTTTAGTCGCAGCCGTGGTGATGTTCTTCACCCTCGGCGGAAGTTTCCTCCCGGCTTTCAACGAAGGCTCGTTCACAATCTCAATCAGCACTGTTCCGGGAATATCTCTGGAAGAGTCCGACCGGATGGGGCGCACTGCGGAGGAATTTCTGCTCAGCATTCCTGAAATCAAGACGGTAGGCCGCAAGACAGGGCGCGCGGAACTTGATGAGCACGCTTTCGGAGTCAACAGTTCCGAGTTTGAATGCCCGTTTGAACTTGGCAAGAAAACACGTAAGCAGCTGACCGATGAGGTTCGCGAAAAACTGTCAGTGCTTCCTGGAGTGAATATTGAGATCGGAGGGCCTATCTCACATAGAATCGATGCGATGCTTTCTGGAACAAAGGCCAACATCGCCATCAAACTGTTCGGTTCCGACCTCAACAAGATGTACGAGATCGGACAGAAGATCAAGACCTCTATATCAGGCGTGGAAGGCATCGCCGACATCAATGTCGAGCAGCAGGTAGAGAGGCCGGAACTGAACATCACCCCGAAGCGAGAGATGCTCGCACGTTACGGAATATCCCTGCCGGAGTTCGCCGAGGTCGTGAGAGTTATGATGGAAGGCGAGGTTGTCTCGACAGTCTATGAGGGCAACCGTTCGTTCGACCTCACGCTGAAAGTCAGTGACGATGCCCGCTCAACCATCGAGAGGATTTCCGACCTGACCATTGACACCGGTGACGGCAAGAAAGTGCCTCTGTCCTATGTGGCTGACATCAAGTCCGC
>CAVKYA010000255.1:0-4122 GCA_963660255.1 Bacteroidaceae bacterium
GTCGCTTCTGAATGAATATGTCGGCGATTCCTACCCTAAGGCTGCCTATCTGGAGTACCGCCGGATGGCCGACAAGGATTATGAATACAATGATAAAGGACGCGCCGAGAGGTTGGCCGCCCGTTCTTTCGCAGATAAGTACGCAGGCCGTGCTATGGCCCTGTACGGCAAGGCCATTGTGCTCAGAGGCCAGTTTGACAGCCTGTCCCGGATTAGTGAGTCGTCCGCCGCCCTTCGGCAGGCTCAGGGACCGGCGGTTTCGGTCGCTGAGCCTGTCGAAGCGACACTTGAAGCCTCTTACAGAGCTCTCTACAAATCCTGTCAGTCGGCCGAGAAGGAGCGCCTTTCATATTCAAAAGGCATAGACAAGGAAATCGCCGGAAAGGTGGATGATTTCAAGCTGTTGATGGAATCCCTTGATAGAAAGGAGATCGGAATATCTTTCGAGAAAGGCATCGCTGTCCTTACCCTCCGCAACCTGGACAAGGTGAGTGTTGAGTTCGTTCCTGATGTCAAGGATGCCAAGCCTTTGATTCGCAAGGCTATAAACAACCCGAAGAAGAGTTTCTATGTTCAGGACACAGTGAAGGTTGAACTTCCGAAATGCGATGATGGAGACTACATATTCACCGCAAGTAACGGGAAAGTGGTTTCAAAGGCGAAATGGACAAAGGAGACTCTTTCCATCGCATTGCGCAAGGATAGTGAGCGGATGCGTTTCTTTGTCGCTGACTATCAGACTGGTGAGCCTGTGGAAAAGGTTGATTTAGAACTCTTCCGCTCCGGAAAGACTGTCGCTGAGGCCAAGGGAGTGACGCTTTGCAAGGACGGATTCACTCCTTTGCCGGATGCCATTGCGGACAGCCTTAAAGACGGCGCGACAAGCTATCTGGTCGCGTCATATCGTGATCAGGACGGATTCCTTCACAAGACTGAGGAACATTACATCTACGGGGATTCGGACTATGTGTCGGACCAGAATGGCGATTCGGGAACGTTCTGCGAGATATTCACGGACAAGTCAGCCTACAATCCGGGAGAGAAGGTGGAGTTCAAGGCTGTCCTTTACAAGGGCGATATGAGCAGGAGTCTGCATACCTTTGAGGCGGGTGTCACAATGAAGGCCGAACTCGTCAATGCCGAGGACAAAACAATCGGAATCAGGGATTTAAGCACCAATGAATATGGCTCTGTGGCTGGTTCGTTTGACATTCCGTCCGGCGGCAGGAACGGCCATTTCCAGGTGAGGATCACTGGAGCCGGTGTGAACTCGTCGAAAGGAATAGTCGTGGATGAGTTCGTTCTGCCGACCTATGACCTTGCTTTTGACAAGACCGGCAAGCTTTTCATAATCGGTGATACGGTAGAGGTGACCGGCAAGGTGTCCAGCTTCAGCGGGCATCCTCTGTCTGCAGCGTCCGTGACCTATTCTGTTGGCCGACTGGGAAAAACTTATGCTTCAGGAAAACTGCTTCTTGACGCGGACGGATCGTTCACGGTACGCTTCGCGACTGATAATGATGACCTCGGCCTCTATGGCGTGACCGTCAAGGTAACAGATGCGACAGGGGAGACAAAGGAATTCTCAAGATTAGTCTCCGCACTGAGACATTTCAACCTTGCTGTTGATGTGACGAATGCGTCCAAAGGAGACGTGAATCTGTCGGATGACGCGTGGCGTGACACTCCATTTATGGTTTCCGGAGAAAAAGCTATGGTGTCGTTCGGAGTCAAAGATTTGAGAGGCAATGTGGTTGGCTCTTCTATTGGAGTACAATATTCATTGTCAGATGCTTCGGGAAAGAAAGTGGCTTCCGGCAAAACGTTTTCCGGCAAGACGGAGGAACTTACGCTTCCTGAGGCCGGTATGTATACTCTGAAAGTTAATGCTGAAATAGTCAGGGAAGACGGTCGTAAGGTTACCGCCCAGACAAAGTTGATGATGCTTCGTGTCGATGATTCGGCCACCGTACTTGACGCCAAGGTCAAGAATATTTTTAAGTTGGTGGGCGACTGCGCTGACGGCATATTGAAAACCGGTGAGGACATAAAGGTTCAGTTCGGTGCTGGCGAGGGACCTGTCTGGGCCATAGTGGAACTGTTTGGCGACAAACGTCAGCTTCTTGAGCACAAGATGGTTTACCTTGACGGCAAGGTTGGAGAGGCGGGCTCTTTGACCGAGATTACCTATAATTATAAGGAGGAGTATCCGGATGCCGTCCGGCTGATGGTCTTCTATTTCCGTGATGGGTCGAGAAGTCTGTTCAATCAGGAGTTCAGGCGTGAGCGCAAGACTCTTGAGTTGCCGTTGGCATTCTCCTCGTTCACAGACAAGGCTTTGCCGGGGACGGAATATTCATTGACCTTGAAATCCATTTCTGGTGTTGAGGCTGTCGCGACCGTGTTTGACAAGAGTTCGGAAGTGATCTCGGACAATGATTGGACAGATGTGCGCTTGACTTGGGCCGGAGCGGAGAACGTTCACATCTCAAGTTCCACAGGGGGAGTGCGTGGCCGGATGTCTTATGATGAAGGCGCGTTTGTGGGCGGTTCCCGTAGTGACGTCAGAGTGCGCGGATTAGGCAGGAGCAATGCTGCAAGGATGGCTCCGATGGCGGACAGATCGGAGGAAATTGGCCTTGAAGAGGAGGCGATTCCATCGATTTTTATGACGAAGGCACAGGCGCAGGCTTATGCGGAAGGGCCGGGTCTGGATGTCCGCCGGAATTTCTCGACCACTCTGGCGTTCGAACCGTTCCTGCGCTCTGATGACGGCGGGAATATATTCTTGAAATTTAAAACCTCAGACAAACTTTCGACTTTCGTCGTGCAGGTTTGGGCGCACACTCAGGAGATGCTTAACGCCTGTGTACGTAAGGAGACGGTTGTTACTGTTCCGGTCAAGGTCTCGGTGGCCGAGCCTAAGTACCTTTATAAAAGTGACAGGTTCGTGCTGCACGCCACTGTGTCAAACGGTTCCGACAAGGATGTGACAGGAGTCGCGGCTTTGCAGGCATATTCATCCAAGAATTATGAAGGGACTAAGCCGTTCGCTTCATTGTCGAAGAAGGTGACTGTTCCGGCTGGCGGTTCGGTTGAAGTCGCCTTCGATGTCAATCCTAAGGAATATGATGAGCTTGGGTTGAAGGTGGCTTTCGCAGATGATGTCAAGACTTTCTCGGACGGGGTGTTTGTCAGTCTTCCGGTTTATGAGGCGAAGCAGACGTTGACGGAGTCCCATTCCGCCGTGCTTCTTGCCGGAGCGGACAAGGCCGCGCTGATTAAACGTCTGGAGTCCAAGTTTACGGGCACGACATCTAAAGGTGCTGAGACGAAGGAGATTGACATCCGTCAGATGATTCTGGACGCGGTTCCGTCCAAGGTCGAGCCTAAGGGGAAGGATATTCTGTCTCTTACGGAGGCTCTGTACGTCCGCAAGGTTGCTGCCTCTCTTGGCGCAAAGGTTGAGACTGAGATGGCGGATGATGTTCTTGTTGAGAAGATTAAGGCTTGCCTGAACGCTGACGGCGGATTCGGATGGTTCGAGGGGATGCGCTCATCTCCGGTCGTGACCGCCGTCGTGCTTGAGCGTCTTGCGAAGATGCGTGATGTCGGCTTTGATTTCGGTGGGATTGATCTAGCCAGCTCGGTCAAGTGGATGGACCGCAATCAGTTCCTTCGTGGAAATGCGATTCCTCGCTGGTGTGATTGGTTGTCGATGGAGCAGTATGCGTTTGCGCGCTCGTTGTACTCATCCGTACCGTTCGATGTCTCGCCGCAGACAAAGAACGACAAGTCTGAATATGCCCGTAATTTCAAGGAGTTCAAAAAATCGGTGAAGGACTATCTTGTGCCTTCAGAGAAGGATGGTCGTGGGCTGGACGGACAGATTCTTGCCAAGGCGCGTAGGATCAGGACTTTGGTCAATCTGTTGAACAATGATGGCGGGCTTGGTTTGGCTTCCGCTTGGGGACTGAAGTTCTCCGCGGAGTCAAAGATGAACCAGTCGATTGCCGCTGATGTCCGATCGATTCTTGAATATGCTGTCCAGCATCCGGACGGCGGTTGGTACTATCCTAACGCCGTGATGCCGTTCAGAGGGCTGCTTGAGAGCGAGGCTTA
>CAVKYA010000256.1:0-4120 GCA_963660255.1 Bacteroidaceae bacterium
ATCTGGGACTACAACACAACCCTCAAGTCCAGGAAAAACGACAAGAACATTCTTCTGTGGCCTATCCACAAGGATGCCAGGAACAAGAACTCGAACCTGACCCAGACGGAAGGATGGTATTAGTGGATCATTAATCTGATATGAATATGAAAGTGAAATATTTGACCGCTCTCGCCGCGTCTCTGCTCCTGCTCGGATGCGAGGGCGACAAGTGGCCTTCCCAGCCGGACTGGAGCCAGTTCCCGAACCCGGATGACAACCAGGAGACATCACTGAAACCGGCTTCCTGCGACAACAAGATCGTGGCGCACCGATTCGGAGCCAGTGAGTGCGGAGCTCCGGACAACTCCGTGGAGGCTTTGCGATATACGATGTCATTGGGGATGTACGGCGCCGAATGCGACGCTTACGTCACAAAGGACAACGAGGTCATCATCGCTCACGCCAACGGAGTATGCGAGGTCAACGGACGTGTGCCGTACAAGACAGATCTGGCAGACATCAGGGCGGCGGGCAAACTCAGCAACGGCGAGACAATCCCGACATTGGACGATCTGCTCGACATCATTGTGGACGAGAAGAATCCGACAAGGCTTGTGATCGACATCAAGAGGATCGACTACCCTACCAACAATCCAGAGCCGGTCATCAACTGCGCAAAGAGGATCTGCGAGATCGTAAAGGAGAAAAAGGCCGAGAATTTTGTCCTGCTCCTCTGCACAGGTTTCGACAACAATGCAATGAAGTCGGCCTGGGACTACGCCCAGCAGGCAGGTTTGGAGATGGCGATGAACACCAGCAAACCGGCTGATGAGATGAAAAGGCTCGGTTTCAACTGGGTCAACCTTGCCGCCACTCAGATCGGAGGTGACGCGGGAGGTTCAGGCTATGTGCCGTCAATCACTCCTTATCTGGACGCCGGCATCAACGTCAGCGTCTATAACCTTGACAAACAGGCCGGTGACGGCAACGCTGTCTATTCCTCCAAGGCCGTCAAATGGTACCAGAGCAACTATGCGCTCCTGAAGACCCTCTGCACAAACTATCCGGCTTGGCTGAAAGAGGTAATCCTGTCCGGAGCCGTGAAGTATGACGGAATATCCACACAGGAGGAGTTCGACTCATTCGCTGCCTCTTTGGTCTCCGATCCGACCGGTTCGGCCTTCGCTGACGCCAGCGGTGTCATCAACCTGAGAACAGATGTGACCGCCTCCTCGGCGTGTCCTCTCAAGGAGTTCAAGGGCATATTCGACGGCAACAACCACACGGTGACCATCAACTATGACGGGGCAGCCTCCGTGGCAGGTCTTTTCGAAAGTGTCCAGGGAACAGTACGCAATGTCAAAGTGGCAGGCACAATGAATATGACCGCGAGCGACTCCTACATATTCGGAGGCATCGCCGCCAACGCGGACAACGCTTCATTCGAGAACTGCGTCAGCAGCCTGAATATTCATATAAAAGGTGAAGACGCGTCATCCGTCAACATCGGAGGAATCGCCGGCATATCTTCCGGAACCACAAGTTTCACCTCGTGCGGAAACACCGGGAAAATCTCCTACGAAGGAGCGGTGGCTTTGACCTGCGGAGGAATATTGGCGTCCAATGTGTCTGACGGAGGAAGGCTGACCTTCACAGGTTGCACCTCATCCTGCGCCATTGAATATTCCGGCGAGAGTACCGCTTGGAATTATGTGGGCGGCATCATCGGCAAGCCTGTGTCCAAGACGGTCTCCTCCAATGACGGGCAGGATTACCGTCTCACCCTGGACAAATGCTCCTACACCGGAGAGTTCAAGGTCCTCGGCGGCGGTAAGATCAGGGCCGGAATGCTGGCGGCGTTCTCGAACGCGTCGTTCCTCATCAAGGACTGCTCTGCCTCCGGATCGCTGGTCAATGAGAACACTTCAGCCAGAGACTTCGTGGCGGCCTCGATGATAGGCTTCATCGAGAAGAACGTCGAAGGTCTGATCACCGGCTGCGAGTTCTCCGGCAAGGTCGAGTCCTGCGCCGGTTCGAACAACTACATCGGAGGAATTATGGGCAACACAGCCGACAATTCCATTGTGGTCTGCGAGAACTGCAAGACAACCTCCGCCTCATTCGTCGGTTCGGACAGCATCAAGTCAATCGGTATGATAGCTGCCAGACTGAAGACGGCAGGGTGCACCATCAAGGATTGCCGTGTGGCCGGAAGCATCAACAACGCCAGCACGCGGATAACGATAACGAAAGACAATCTGGAAGACTGGATGTTCTCCGGCTCCGGCACAAAGAGCGTGGAGATGTCCGGCAACGGTTTCAATGAATAACTACAAACTCTAATAATCAGACAAATATGAAAAAGTATCTATCCGCGGCGTTCGCGGTACTGCTCGGACTGATGTCCGTGTCCTGCAATGAAAAGGAAGAAGCGTTGGTGATGGAGGTCACCCCACTTGAACTCTCCATCGATCCGGAAGGCGGCAACAAGACCTTCACGGTCAAGTCCAACAAAGACTGGACTCTCGTGGCCGACAAATGGATCACGGCGTCCACAACCGGCGAGAAAGGCAGCGAGGTCACAGTCACCGTCAACCTCATCGCAGGCAAGAACTCGTCCACAGAGACGAGAACCGGTTATGTGATCATCCAGGCCGGTGGTCAGAAAGAGACTCTGACAGTCACCCAGGATCCTTTCGTCGCTCCGGCGGGAATATACAATTCATCCGATATGGTGGACTTCGCCGCCGCCCTGAAGGAAGACGAGCCGGATCTGTCAAAATGGACTTCCGAGGACGGTGTCATCAGGCTTTATGACGACATCGACGCGACATCCCTGTCCTGCTTCCCGATGGAATCACTGCCTAAAGACGTTGTCCTTGACGGTCAGGATCATACCATCAATCTGACCCTCAGTCTGTCTCCTGACGCCAAGATCGGAATGTTCAAGGAGATATTCGGAACCGTCAGGAATCTTTCCCTTGCAGGTTCGCTCAAGGTCGAGGGTGAGTTCACGAAAGAGTCTCACATCGGAGCGCTTGCGGGCGAGGCCAAAGGCGCCACGATTGAGAACTGCAAGAACTATGTCTCAGTCACTGTCAACCAGACTTCCGGAAGTGCTGTCTGCATCATCCCAGCCGGTCTGATCGGGAAGACCACGCAAGGGCTTACAATGACTGGTTGCGTCAACAACGCCGAGATCAAGTTCGAGAGTCTGAACGCCTATCATATGGCCGGTGGCTTGGTCGGCGCATACGGAAAGGACGAGTTCAAGATCAAGATGACAGGATGCAAGAACACTGGAAGCCTTACACTGATCTCTGGTGATACCGCTAACTGGAATTACGCTGGAGGCATTATCTCGAATATTCAAACAAACATCGCTACGCTCGGTGACGAAGGCTACGGCTTTGAGATGTCAGACTGCGAATCTGCCGGTAACATTGATGTAAAAGGTGTCGCGAAGCTAAGGGCCGGTGGTGTCTGCGGAAGAATCAACGCCTGCTCACACATTGAGAAATGCGTGTTCAGCGGCACGATCTCTCTGAACGCCGCCGATTTGGAGCGTAATGTCGGTGGAATAACATCCTATCACGAAAAGACAGTCCAGGCGCTTGTAGAGAACTGCACGTTCTCCGGAAGGATCGAATCCGCCGAAGGCCAGACCAAGGCCTGCTACATCGGTGGAATCACATCTTCAGGAATGGCGGCCACTTCCGTGTTCGACAACTGCAAGACGACCAAGGACTCCTACGTCTCCGCAACCAAGATCGGCAACATCGGAATGATAATCGCCCAGGCCTCCAACGCCTGCACGATCAAGAACTGCAAGGTAGCCGGCACGATCAACAAGGAGGGCGAGACCACTGTGATCTCCGCCGACAACTACGATGACTGGATGTGCAAAGGCTTCAACACGACCGCATCCAAAGCCATCGTCCAGAACTGCGGCTACAACGCCGAATAAGCCGTCTCTGACACACTTAGGCAGTCTCGCATCGACCACCGGTCACTGAGCCTGTCGAAGTGACCAGGAACCCTATGCTCCCGGAGCGTAGCGACGCAAGGAGTCTGGGAAATACGGTCCCCAGTGCCCCACCGGGGCTGTCCCGCAGGGACTGGGGGGGGGGGGGGGGGG
>CAVKYA010000257.1:0-4106 GCA_963660255.1 Bacteroidaceae bacterium
CAAGAAGAGAAACGCAGAGATATTCAGCGAGACAATCGCTAAGATCAATGATGGTTATTACACCGCTCCTTCGGGAAAGTTGGTGAATCTTCCTCCGTTGCGGCCGATGCTGGAAGGGGTTGAATGCTGGCATCGGGAGCAGCCTGTGGTTGACGCTCCTGACGTAGTCGGTGGCACTAAGGTCATTGTGGAAAACAATGATTGCATCGAGGTGGCCAAGCGTCTGGTTGCGGAAGGCTATAGGCCGGCAATGCTGAATTTCGCGAGCGGCGGCCATCCTGGTGGGGGAGTCGAAATCGGCGCCCGCGCCCAGGAAGAGACAATCTGCCGCAGGAGTACATTGGCCAGGTCAATCTACACCTTCGCCGAGGAATATGCGCGGAAATATCATTACACGCACAGGAAGGGTAACAACTATCCTCTTGACAATCTGAATTTCAGTGCTATATATTCCCCGGATGTGACATTCTTCCGCGAAGGGCTTGAGTGCACGTTTATGGAGGATCCGTTCCAGTGCGCGGTCATCACCTGCGCTGCGCTGAATCTTAACGGGTCTCATCGACTGAAACTGACTTTTGATGGTAAAATGCCGCCTCAGGCCCGGCTGATCACGGCGAACAAGATCCGGACAATATTCCGTCTCGCCCTCCGTCATCACCACGATGCCCTTGTCCTTGGTGCCTTCGGCTGCGGAGCGTTCAGGAATCCGCCTGAGGAGATGGCATCGATTTTCAAGTCCGTCCTGAACGAGGATGAGTTCCGCAATAAGTTCCGTCTCGTGACCTTCGCGATAATCGAGGATCACAATTCCAGAAATGTCAATCTCCGCGCGTTCCGGAAAGTGTTCGAATAGAAGGGATGGAATCTGTTTTGATTTGCCTGTCGTTCTTTTGATAAGAAAGGGTCTTCGTGCGGAGCAAGACGGATTCCGAAACTTGACGCTGCCGTAAGACAGCTCATGCGGATTAACTTTTGATGATATGATACTTACAGAAGAAGATATGAAAAATCTTCCTGTCATTTCCGAAGAGGAAGATGATTATTACGCTCCTGGTGAATTCGAAGCCGCCGTCTTGGCAGACTTCAACAAAGAGGCGGACAGGATAGACGAATTGTATCGCTCGCGTGCTGGTTCGCTTGATGAAAAGCGATCTTAGGGTAGCTTAATCACAGATTATTCGACTTTAAAGTTGGATTCATTTGTGAGGTGGGCTATTTTTTTGTAATTTTGTGCCGTATTTATAAATTGGTAAGTTATGGCGACACGTAGTGAAGTAGAGCAGTTCCTAAGCCAATTCAAGGTTAAACTTGACATCTGGGGAATTATATTCCTTGATGGAAGGGAAAAGAATATGCAGGCTCTAGCGGACTTGAATATTTCCCGTTTTGAAAGACTTAACGAGATCTGAACCATTAAGGTAGAGCATTATTCCGAAGGCTCTATCCGTGACGCATTGAACGACTATGGTGAAATGTGGGTGTTCGGTAAGGATGTGAACGGCATAGAGACATACATAAAGATCACTCTTGGGAAACCGAATCTAAAGACAATCTGCATATCGTTCCATCAAGCGGAACACCCGATGACTTATCCGCTAAAACAGAACAAGGAGGACAAATAATGTTGCAGGATCCAAAGAATATGAAAAGCCCGTTGACGGGTGGCAGTGTCACACTGCACTGGGAGTGGCGTGACATTGATTTCCGGAAAGATACTTTTCGGGTGTTGGCTCCGTATTATGTTTGTGAGGACACGAAGGAACAATTCACGACAACCGAATCCGACGGAATATGGCTGGCTCAAATGCGGAACCAATATTGTCATAAGTATGGAATTCCGTACACCGACGAAATCATTGCCCTCCGTGCCCGCTATGGGATCTCCGCATTGAAGATGTCTTTGATACTCGGTTTCGGTGAGAACCAATGGCGTAAATACGAGCAGGAGGAGATCCCGAGTCTGTCAAACGGAAAAATGATCCGATCCATAATGAATCCGAAGGTGTTTCTGGATCTGGTGGAAAGCTCAAAAGAAATTCTTTCGGATAAAGAATATGCGAGAATCACATCAAAGGTCAATGATGTGATTTCAGCAGACAAGAATTCCCCCATAGAACGTTACGAGATTCGGCGTGTCTATAATTGTGCGCGTTCCGAGGAGAATGGTTTCGCACCTCTTTCATTAAACCGCTTGAAGAATATTATGTTATATATTCTTCAGCGTTGTGGGGACACCTTCTGTACCAAGATGAACAAACTTCTCTTCTACATAGACTTCCTTTCCTACCGGGAACGTGGCATTGCGATGAGCGGATTGTCATATCGTGCCATCAGCTATGGTCCCGTTCCCGAAAACTGGGACAGAGTCTATAGCCAATTCGACGAAATCCATCAGGAGCCGCGTCTCATCGGCGATTTTGAAGGCAACGTCCTGACCACCTCCGAGAAACCTGATGAGACCCTCTTCACCCCCGATGAACTCGCCGTCCTCGACACCGTCTGCTCCAGATTCGGCTCAATGTCCTCCCGTGAGATCTCAGCCGTCAGCCACAAGGAGAGAGCTTGGCTCGACTGCCACGAAAACCACGGCAGGATTCCGTTTACGGAGGCATTTGAGTTGAATGCTGTGTGAGGCTTTATCCTTTATACTTGTCTTGATTTTCTTCCGTTGGATGGGAATTATGCATTAAGATATTGGTTTACGGAGTAATATCCTTAGGCCGTTAAAACGTAAGCCCCGGTATCTTACCGGGGCGTGCATATTAACTTCGGTCTAAGACTACATAGTAAACAATCGAAGGCTCAGGTTCTCCGACTTTTCTAATTTTCTTAAACGTGATAGGAAGCGGTAATGAAGGTAAATTTTTATGTTTCAAATTGTTGTTTCCCCAACATGCGCCGATTCCATGTTCAGGACGTATTTCTACGAATTGTTTAGAAGGCACTGTAAATCTCAGCCACCTGTGGTGGTCAATCCTGTTTATGTGTATGGTTGGTGTAAGACCTAGTTCGCTTTGCATCAAACTGATAATATAGTCGTTTCTATCTATCTGGTTATCGAAATTTTTGTGAATATACTGCTCGGGAATTGGTCTAATATTATCTATATTTTTACAACATCTTTCGTCCAGATTCAGCACAATATTATCTATGACAAGATTGTACCTATCACGAATCTCTTTTATCAGTCCTGTCAGAATGATGCAAGAAATTGGGGTAACAAGATAGTTCTCTGTGAATTCAACAGTAACGTGCTGATTATTAAGCACAGCATCAATGCCTTGGATTAACTGTTTGTCACCTTTTATTACCTGAGGCAACAAAATATCTCGGAATATAGCATCCGAGGAGTAGGTGGAATCTTTAATGAAGCCATCCACGATAATTCTATTTCCGCCGGCGAGCAGTGCCTGGATGTCGGCGTCTGTGGGCAAATTAAGGGGTGACATCTTTGGATATTCGGAATCCTGATACAGTTCATCGCACTCTGTTGCCCATAAATTAGATAGAGGAAGTGAATCAAAATCAGGGGTGAAATAATGCTGGATACCCCCCGTAATGTCTTTTAATACGATGGCGCTTCTGACTTCTCCAGCAAACTCAACCGTGCTGACCGTGTCGAACCAGGAAAGGGCAGTCGCAGACTTGTATATACTGAAGACCGTGGCAATATCATTATCGTTATTATCATATTCCAGATAGAGATTCAGGGCTTTACCGACTAACTTGGCCCTGCGGAACAGATTCCCAAGTTGACTATTACCGTCATTCCAATCTGCAGGAATTAATTCATTCTCCTTAGGAATAAACACCTCAATCGTCTGGATTGCACTATTGTCAATAGCATCATTTAGAATCTCAATTAACGTGCGTGGCTCATATCTGCATGATGGGGATAGGCTTAGGATGTTAGCAGGAACAGACTTAAACTGTTTCATTTCCAACTTCAGCCATTCATACACATCAGCTGTTGACAATAATCCAGCATATGAATATGTGCCACGATCAATGAGGCACTTTGCACAGGCCTGTCCAGGATGATCCTTGCAATCGCAGGTATAACCACTTACAATGGTGTATGCTGTTTTAATAACCCCTTCAAACAC
>CAVKYA010000258.1:0-4104 GCA_963660255.1 Bacteroidaceae bacterium
CCGATGATGAGGCCAAGGCCGAGCAGAAGCCTGAGGTTTACTCTGAGTACGCTCACGTGAATGAGATTGCTTACTCCGCCGCCAACCTTGCCATCTCCGACAGTGTGAAGCTCGTCAAGAAGACTGCCGGTCACGAGTATGCTAAGACATTCGATGCCGCCAAGGCTCAGAATCCTGTATATGAGATGCCTTATGACTCGAAGTACTTCGATCTCAAGGCTCTTGTTGCCACCTGCATCAACACCAACATTCACACTGCTGGTCTCGAAGCCGCTCAGGATCACGAGAAACTTGATCTTGACAAGTATGGTCTTACCTACAAGTTCTCTGTGGCACAGACTGATTATGAGATCCTTAGTGATGAGACCAAGACCAATCAGCGGACTGTCATCGAGTGCGTTGACGTTGAGAAGGGTCTTTATAAGGTTAAGGCTGCTAATAACGCTGAGTTTAACAAGGAGGCTATTGGCCGTACCCCAATCGTAAGGGTTGACCTTATGCACGGTAATAACATCGTTACCCGCGCGTTTATCAAACTGGTCATCACTGTCACCAAGGCACCAGATCTTCCTGTCCCTACCCCTGCGCGGAGTATTATCCTTTCTTGCCCTGGCACTGAGGTTGGATTCAAGGTTGATGAGGAGCGTATGCGCAGCGAGGTTTATCGTGTGCTTAACATCAGCCATGAGGACTTCTGGAACACTTATGTGCTTGGCGATAGCAAGGTCACTGTGAACGGTAAGGAATACGCTACGTTCACCAAGCCAGAACTTCTCTCAGGTGATAGCGTTGACGGAACGGCAACCAAGAAAGTAGTTTGGAACTTCACTCACGGAGAGGTCGGTAAGATTGGAAATGGTAAGACAGTTGTCGGAACACTTGTGCTCGTGAACAAACTTGCGTCTTCTCCTCTTCCTAAGCACGTTACTTTCACGTTCACGGCTAACTTCACACTTCCTGCTGTTGCTATTGATGTGACAAGGAATGAGATTTTCTGGAAAGACAATATGTATCAGGTTAACGTAAATGTACCTGAGACAAAGGACGATGATGCTGAAAAATGCCAGTTCGACAATAAGATGTACACTGCGAACGCTATTGGCGAGCAGGCTTGGAAGAAGTTTGTAGTCAAGAATGTTCCTTGTAACGAAACCGGTAAGTTTGTTATTATCAATGTTAAGGAAAACGGTAAGTCTATCTCTTACGATAAATCGTCAAAGGGCGTTTATCTTGTAACTGATGGTGACGTTACTTATATCAGACTCAACAAAACTGATAACAACGTAAAGGCGGCTCTGAACAGTGCTAACGGTCTTCAGGCTGAACTCAAGTATGAGATCACCTATAAGAGCGGTGATGTGGTTTATCCAGAAGAAGGCAATGTCGTAGTCAACTTCATCAGACCACTTAACCTCAATATGCCGGAAGGACTTTCAGTTAAGGATGCCGTTACCGGTGGAGACAAGGTTGACTTCAACCATGCCGACCTCCTGACTGACTGGAGAGGCGAGCGTGTCCTTGCTGATGTAGAGGTTCCTACAACCAGAAATTGGTATGAATGGGTTAAGGTTTGCGGTAAGAACAATGAGCACAACCCTCAGTGGATTCCGGAGACTCAGGTAATTGAGACTCCAGCCCAGCTCGAGGTTGAGTACCAGACCATCACCATCCCTACCGGAGGTGTTTACTTCAGCGCGACTATACAGTTGTATGATTGGAAGATGAAGGGATACTATGGTGGTTCATGGGTAAAGGTTAATTCTTATACCGCCAAGGGACGTTCTGCATTTGAAGCTATTGATAATGCTCTTACAATAGCAAAGAGTAAAGAGTCTGGAAAATATTTTGATGGAGTGGATTTAAATCACAAGTACGAGATCGAGAATGTCAATGAAGATACCACTTCAGAGACCATCGAATTCCAGTCTGTGAAGACCGTAAACTACATTCCTGCCAAGTACAAGACTATCCCTGGTTATTGGGCTTATGCTGACTGCACAGACGTGCCTGCCGTTAACGGTGACTATGCCGGACAGACTGTAGGATGCTATGAGTGGACGCTCAAGACCGCTCCTGACACCGAGGTCGTTCCTGGTCAGTACTGGAAGTTCTACGGACCTATCTCTGAGGTGACCCTCGATGTTAAGAATGTCAAGACGAACCTCCCTGATGAGAAACTCCCGGCTAAGGCTTCTCTTGTTCAGACTGGCACAACAGTTACCTACATGAATGTTGATTCTCCTATCAATAGTGATTACAAACTCTTCATCCCTGCAAAGGTTACTTATGGTTGGGGCACTATCAACGCTACTCTTGAAATTGATGTTAAAAAACTCTAATCAGTAGTAGTAATATCCGAAAGAGGGAGAGAAGTTCGCTTCTCTCCCTCTTTTTGAATATCATAATGTGTTATGTTACCAATTGATTCAGAATGTGTTACAAAAGGTTGCCAACCAATTTGTGAGGGAGGGATTTGCGAATATATTCACTAACAGCCCGTTACGGATCGCACGTTCTTTCCTTGCCGTTTACTTCGGCAGCCCGGACAGTTAGATATTCCTTGATTCGGGCACAGGATTGAAAATAGGCACGAAAACACCGGTTGAAATGCCACGAAAACACCGGTTGAAATGCCACGAAAACACCGATTGAAATACCACGAAAACACCGATTGTGTTTTGCTTTTCCATTAATTTTCATAACTTTGGCAAACAAATGAATTTAATATGGAATATCTCACCAGGATAGCAGATCGTATATTGCAAGAAAACCTTGAGGCCTCGGGAGCGGTGCTTGTTGAGGGACCGAAGTGGTGCGGAAAAACCACGACATGCAGCCAAATAGCGAACAGTTCCATTAGTTTGCAGGATGTTGACATGAGGGATGAATATCTGGCGACGGCGGCCTCCAAGCCTTCGCTTCTTCTGATAGGTGACACTCCGCGCCTTATTGACGAATGGCAGGATGCCCCTGTGATTTGGGATGCCGTACGGACTGTTTGTGATAAAAGGGGCGGAGTCCCTGGACAATTTATCCTTACCGGCTCCAATAGGGTGAAAAAAGAAGAGACAAGACATTCCGGGACCGGACGTATCGCAAAGATGAATATGCTTCCTATGAGTCTGTGGGAGTCAAAGGAATCAACAGGACAGGTGTCGGTCAATGAACTCTTTAATAATCAGGAATATGATATTGACGGAAAAACTTCAAAGTTGTCTGTCGAAGAGTTGATTTTCGCGGCTTGCAGAGGTGGTTGGCCGGCATCACTTCTTCCGACCAAGGACAAGGCTCGGCTGCTTGTGGCCAAGAATTACCTGAAAAGTGTGTGTGCGGAGGACATCTCCAGAATTGATGGGGTTCAGCGAGACGAGAAGACCGCCGCGATGATAATGCGTTCATACGCCCGCAACATTTCGACTATCGTCAAAAAGACTTCCATGCTCTCGGATGTCACTTCTTCCGGAGAAGTCAGCTGCTCTTCGGACACGTTTGATGATTATGTCAAGGCGTTGGAAAAATTGTTTGTCATTCAAGATATTGGCGCGTGGTGTCCGGCGATAAGAAGCAAGTCCAACATCAGGAGCACTCCTAAAAGATCATTCTGTGATCCGTCTGTCGCTGTCGCCGCTTTGGGGTTATCTCCGGATATTCTTATGACGCAGTTGAAGACGTTCGGATTTCTCTTCGAGCAGATGTGCATACGTGATCTTCGTGCCTACACAATGGATCAGGACAGTCATCTTTCATACTACCGTGACAGGTACGGTCTGGAGGCGGATGTCGTGCTGCATCTTTCGGACGGGCGCTATGCCTTGATTGAGTGCAAACTCGGCAGCCGCGAGATCGAGGAAGGCGCCGCGCATCTGCTTGAGCTCAAACAGTTGATAAGGAAGCACAACGAATCCGAGAAACAGAACCCGTTGAGAGAGCCGGATCTGCTTATGATCATCACCGGTGGCCAGATGGCATACACAAGGCCGGATGGGGTCAAGATTATCCCTCTGGGTTGCCTGAAAGATTGATCCTATTCCATTACCACTTTCCAAGAGTCTATTGTCCTCGTCTGCGTTGAGATATTCACACCCACTTTGACTAGTTCCGTTC
>CAVKYA010000259.1:0-4089 GCA_963660255.1 Bacteroidaceae bacterium
TAAAGGCCCGAATGGCCGAGCAGGTGGCCACATTCCCTGCAAAATACGGCCGAGTCCCTCACTTGGTCGTGATTCTGGTCGGAGATGACCCCGGCAGCCAGACCTATGTCAGGAACAAGGCCAAGGCCTGCGATGTGGTCGGAATCAGGAACACCACCGTCAGGATGCCCGCCGACACCCCGGAACAGGAACTCCTCGACAAGATCGCCGAACTCAACGCAGACGACACAGTTGACGGCATCCTTGTCCAGCTTCCTCTCCCAAAACAGATCAGCGAGCCGAAAGTGATCGAGGCCATAGCCCAGTCCAAGGACGTGGACGGCTTCCACCCTCTCAACACAGCTGCCCTCTGGCAGAAGAGACCAAACTCTTCATGCGTTGTCCCTTGCACCCCGATGGGAATCATCAGGCTTCTTGAGGATGCCAACTACGAGATCGCCGGCAAGAACGCCGTGGTGATCGGCCGCAGCCAGATTGTCGGCCTTCCGATCTCCAAACTCCTTCTTGACAGAAACGCCACAGTGACCATCTGTCATTCAAGAACCAAGAATCTTTCTGAGATAACGAGACAGGCAGACATCCTTGTTGTCGCCATAGGCCGTGCGAAATTCGTGACCGGAGACATGGTCAAGGACGGAGCTGCCGTGATTGACGTCGGAATGGACCTTGACGAGAACGGCAAGCTCTGCGGCGACGTGGACTTCACCTCCGTCGAGCCGAAAGCATCCGTAATCACCCCTGTCCCTGGCGGAGTCGGTCCGATGACTATCTGCTGCCTGATGGAGAACACTATTCAGTGTTTCCTTAACAAGGTCACAGACCGTTAATATTTCAGGATAAAGATTTTACTCCAAATAATAGTTGATTGAACTAAGGCTGTTGACTGATGTTCAATCAACTATATTCATTGAGAGCCAAGACTGACATATCAGACTTGGCTCGTTTTGTGTATAATGGAATGCGAATGGCTTCATAGAAGTTAGGAGATTTTAATATGAGAAAGTACGTATTAGCGGTCTTGGTCACGATGGCTTTTGCCCTCGTTGGAACCAACGTAAGTGCCCAGGAAAATACATCCAAGGACGAGACAAAAACAGAGCGGAGAATATATATGCCGACCGGAATCTCCAGCGTGGACGGGCCACGGTTCGAGGTCGTCATTCCGAGAGACAACAGCACTCCATATTTGAGGCTGGACAAGGAGACCGGTGAAGTCTGGCAGCTGAAGGTGAATCTTGGATCAAAGAATTCCGTCAAGGCAATCGCGCACGAGCCGTCTGAATTTGACATCCGCAAGGAGGGACAGAACAACTACCAGATCGTGGCCGAATCACCATTTCATATTTACCTGATGAATCTTAACACAGGCCTGATCTGGGAGTTCAGCGAATCACTCTTCAGCGGCAAGTCTGTAATGTTCCAGCTGATGGATGTCAAATGAAATCTTTGAATATGTCCGGTGAAAGTCGCTTTCGTTTTTGTCCGGCAGAGACCGCCCTTCGTCGGATATAATGCTTGATAGAGGGCGTTTGTCCGGTAGAAATATGTTTGGCCGGAGAATGCCAGATTATTAACGTTTTGTCCGGGGAAATATCCATTTCCCGGACATATTCATTTATTCTTCTTTTTTGCGAGATTGACAACCGCTCTTATGATTAGAATACCTGCGACAAAACCGCAGGATATTCCTAAAATCTCCAATGCAGACATATTAAAAACTACTTATTGTCTGCTTTGTCATTCGGGAGGATAAGATTGAGGATGACCGCAAGCACGAACACCACAGCCACGCAGTTCTCCGCGAAGACGGTCTTGATGATGTCAGGGAATATGTTGAACATCTGTGAGGCGGAGGTAAAGCCGAGTCCCACGCTGAGCGAGAGGCTGGCTATGATCATATTACGGTTGCCGAAACCGCACTTCGCCATCATTCCGAAACCGGCGAAGAGGATGCTTCCGAACATCATTATCGTGCATCCTCCAAGTACCGCCTGAGGAATCGTTGTCAAGGTGAGGCCGACGGCAGGGAACACACCGCCGAGAATCATTATAGCGGCTCCGGTCGCTATGGCGAAACGGTTGACCACTCCGCTCATCGTGGCGAGGCCTACGTTCTGGCTGAACGAGGTGATCGGGGTACATCCGAACAGACCGGCGATCGAGCTGACGAAACCGTCACAGGCGAGGCTGCCGCCGAGCTCACGGTTGGTAGGCTGGCGCTTGAGCGCTCCGGCGCAGAGCGCGCTGGTGTCACCGATGGTCTCGGTCGCGCTGACCATATAGATCGCTATGATCGAAAGAATCGCTCCAAGGTTGAACTCAGGTTTGAAAGGCAGGAACTTAGGAAGCGAGATGAATCCCGCTCCGCTGAGGGAACCAAAGTCCACCATACCCATAAACAGTGAAAGAATGTATCCTACAATGAGACCCACAAGCACTGAAAGCGAGCGGAGGAAACCCTTTCCGAAGACCTGACAGACGAGACAGGTGAGGAGAGTCACCGAACCGATGATCCAGTTGTGCGCCGCACCGAAATCAGAAGCCCCCTGACCACCGGCGAAACTGTTAGCTCCGATTGGAAGCAGAGAGAATCCGATAGCGGTCACCACGGTTGCCGCCACGATCGGCGGAACGATCTTGACCCAGTATTTGACAAAGAGACCAAGCAATCCTTCGACCAGACCTCCGATGATGACGGCTCCCATAAGAGTCCCCATACCCATCGTCGAGCCTATGAATATTGCGAGAGAAAGGAAGGTGAAGCTGATTCCCATCACGATAGGAAGCCTTGAGCCGATCTTCCAGACAGGGTAGAGCTGCACGAGGGTACCGATGCCGGCGATGATCATACAGTTCTGGATCAGAGCGCCCTGAAGGGCGGAGTCAACTCCTACGACACCTGCGAGGATGATGATCGGGGTGATGTTGCT
This sequence comes from Bacteroidaceae bacterium, assembly GCA_963660255.1. Lineage (GTDB taxonomy): Bacteria > Bacteroidota > Bacteroidia > Bacteroidales > UBA932 > Cryptobacteroides. Next base: position 2,931 of record CAVKYA010000259.1, read on the forward strand.
CACGAACATCGCAAGCACGTGCTGGAGACCGAACGGAACGGCCTGAGCTACCGGAACACGTCCGTCCAGCTCATAAATGTTGGACTTTGCCATAGACTTTAGTTATTTCTGAAATGTATTGTCTGGGTTTCGTAGTCCATATCCTCGATGATCGCGATGGACTCAAGGTGGTAGCCTGCCTCACGGAGGATCTTTCCGCCTTTCTGCTGGCCTTTCTCAATCGCCACTCCGAGCCCCACAACTTCGGCTCCGGCCTGTCTCACGATGTCCGTAAGCGCGAGCATCGCCTGCCCGTCGGCAAGAAAGTCATCGACGATGAGCACTTTCTCACCAGCGTTGAGGTAAGGCTTGGACACAAACACATTGTTCATCCTCTTGTGGGTGAATGAATATGCCTGCGAGACATATTTGTCGTCGGTGCAGTTGGCGGTCTCGCCTTTCTTCGCAAACACTACCGGCACATCATACAAATCGGCAAGCAGAGTCGCGATGGCGATGCCGCTTGCCTCGATTGTGAGGATTTTGGTCACAATCTCGCCACGGAAACGGCGCTTGAACTCGTAGGCCACCTGCCTCATAATGTCAATGTCAATCTGATGGTTGAGAAAATTGTCCACCTTGAGGATGTTACCCTCTTTGATCACTCCGTCGGAGAGAATCTTTTCTTCTAGAAAGTTCATGTTCTATATACTAAAACACAAATTTAGAGAAAAAATCGGAAAATCTACTTCCTCTTGTCGAAGTAACGGTATTTTTTGCTGATGGAAGTCTTGTAGATGTGGTACGTCCATTCCGCGTGTCTCCCGTTTTCCGCCGCCACCTGCGGAGCCTCTTTGCTGACCGTGAAATAAACCGTCGGTGTGTCCCAGTCCTTGATGTGACCGAAATTGTCCCGCATCAGGCAAGCGTTGTGATTGCGTGGGAATCCGCTGATCGTCTCGTCAATCCTGCCGATCATGGTCCATTTCCCGATTCCGTCCAGCAAATCGTCCAGATTGATGGTGTCAATCTCCAGTACAGAGGCGATATAGCTTGGATAATTGCTGGAGAATGGATGAACCGGCCTGCTGATCACCACCTTGTTTTCTTCCTGATTGATGGCGAAGTCGCAGTTGGCCATGGTGTCCTCCGTCTTCCCGTCAAGCATGTACAATCCAGC
>CAVKYA010000260.1:0-4080 GCA_963660255.1 Bacteroidaceae bacterium
CCGCCGAGGCTATCGTGCAGATGCAGCCGCTGTTCCTCTTTATCATATCCGGAAGGACCTGTAGCGCCACCAGCATCGGTGCCGTGGCATTCACGTCCATCGTCAGGTTGATGTCCTTTACAGTCTGTTTGTCGAAAGTGTTGTTGCCTCTGACGATTCCGGCGCAGTTGATAAGAACGTCCACATGCCCGACCTCGCTGATGACCTTTGAATATGCATCCGCCACGATGTCCGCGTCCGCGCAGTTCACCTGATAGGAATGGATCCTGTCCTTGTTGCCGCTGACCGGTGTTTTCGGTCTGTCCGCATTGTTTGTGTCTGTTCGATCGGCTCCGCCACCCGGTATCCCGGCAAGTTCGATTTCCGTCTTTCTGATGTTGTCAGGATTGACATCCCAGATCACCAGATTGGCCACCTCTTTCTCCAGACAGATGCGTCCCATAATCTTGCCTATCCCGGAGGCCCCTCCGGTGATAAGCACGGTTTTTCCTTTTAAGTTCATATTTATATACTCCTAACTAACCTCACAAATGTAAATTCTTTCAACCAATAAACAATGAAATTCGTCTTTTTGAAAAGTATTCGAGGCTTGACATCGTAATATTTCCACTTTATGACTACCTTTGCCGTATGGATGCGATGAACAAGGAAATGCTTCGGCTGGCTCTGCCGAGCATACTCGCCAACCTTACCGTGCCGTTGGTCGGGATGGTGGACATCGCCGTGGCCGGACATCTGAACGCTTCGGCTGCCGCTCTGATCGGAGGCATCTCGGTCGGCTCCCTGATGTTCGATCTGCTGTACTGGAATTTCGGCTTCCTTCGCGCCGGGACCGGCGGAATGACCGCCCAGGCTTTCGGACGGCAGGACTGGGACGATTGCGTCGGCAATCTTACGAGGGGAATGGGCTTGGCCTTCATCATCGCCTTTGCCCTGCTCCTGATCCAATGGCCGTTCCAGAAACTGATCTTCCTCTTTGTCGGCTGCTCGGAAGAAGTCCGTTCACTCGCCCTTGAATATTTCTACATCCGCATCTGGGCCGCTCCCGCCACTCTTAGTTTGATGGCGTTCCGTGGTTGGTTCATCGGGATGCAGGACACATTCAGTTCGATGCTCACGGACGTGATTGTCAACGGAGGCAACATCCTGTTCAGCATTCTCTTGACCTTTGGAATATCAGGGATCGGCTTCGAGGGCTTGGGATTCAAAGGAATAGCCTTGGGTACAGTCGTGGCGCAATATTCAGGACTCCTGTTCGCTTTGGGCCGTGTCGCGTTCAAATTCAGGAATATAATAGGAGACATCTCGGTGCCGGCCCTCAGGTCTGCCTTCAGAGGAGACAAGATCCGCAGATTCTTTTCCGTCAACCGTGACCTTTTCATCCGTTCGGTTTGCCTGATAATCGTCTATCTTGCGTTCACCGCCATCTCCGCCCGTTTCGGAGACGTGTTGTTGGCCTCCTGCTCTATAATGCTCAAACTCCTTCTGGTCTTCTCCTATTTCACCGATGGATTCGCTTTCGCCGGCGAGGCTCTCACCGGAAAGTTTGTCGGTGTCCGGTGGCCTCAGATGGTAAGGCAGACTGTTGATTACACATTCGGCTGGAGTATGGGAATAGGCATCATATTCGTGTTCCTCTACGCTGTCTTCGGAATGTCAATGGTTCGTCTCCTGACATCCGACGGCATTGTGGTCGAGGCCACCCGCGCTTTTATGCCGTGGCTGATCTTCTTCCCGTTGATCAGCTGCCCCGCCTTCACCTGGGACGGCATCTACACCGGCGCCACCGCCACCAAAGCGATGCGTGACTCCAACCTCGGCTGCGTCATCGCCTTCTTCGCCGTCTGGCTCCTTGGTAAGTTCTTGTTAAGCCCCCAAGGTGTGGCCTCCGCCCACCTCCTCTTCGCCGCCTATTACTCCCACCTCATCTACCGCTCCCTCTATCAGACCCTCCTTTACCGCAAATCCATCCTTGCCCCTATCCAGTAGCCTGGCTGCACCCTCGGGAGACGAAAGGTGGGAAAAACGTTTCCCAAGAGTGCTCGATACACTCTTGGGAAGCAAAAAAGGCCTAAAGTGTTACCGAAGGGATCAAGCGCAAGCCTAAGGTGCATAATCCCTTAAATGATTAGCGTTTCCGAAAATATTTCCCGACGACAGGCAGGGAGGAGAGGGGAAAATCGCGCTTGATGATCACGGCGCAGAAGGCGAGGATCAGGGCGGTGTTGATTCCTATGGCGGGCCAGATGGCGAGGTGGGCGTTGGCTCCGGACATACATACGAACAGGAGTACGGCCAGGCAAACGTAGAGGGCGATGTCCTTGAGAGGGTACTTGATCGGGTACTTTTTCTGACCGACGATGTAGGACAGCACCATCGCGACTCCGTAGCCGGCGAATCCGGCCCAGGCGCAGGCCATATAACTGAACTTAGGGATGAATATGATGTTCACACCGAATAGCACGAGACATCCGATTCCTGAGAACAACGCTCCCCAAAGTGTCTGGTCTGTAAGCTTGTACCAGAAAGAAAGGTTGAAATAGATCCCCATCATAATCTCGGCGGCCATCACGATAGGCACGACCCTGAGGCCTTCCCAATAGCTTGGGCCGATGATGTGCTTCAGGATATTCATATACCCTATGACGCAGAGGAACGCGAGGAGGGTGAATATGATGAAGTATTTCATCGCCTTGGCGTACATCTCCTTGCTGTTCTTGTCCGCCGCGCTGCCGAACACGAACGGCTCGTAGGCGTAGCGGAAGGCCTGGGTGATCATCGCCATTATCATCGCGATCTTGACGCTGGCCCCGTAGATGCCGAGCGGGACAGACGATCCTTCGCCATAGATGAACGGGAATATGATCTGTGAGCCGCTCTGGTTGAGGATTCCGGCGATTCCCAGAACAAGGATTGGCCAACTGTACCCGAGCATCCTTTTCAGAAGTCCGCCGTCGAATCCGAACCTGAATCCACGCAGCTCCTTCCAGAAGAACAACGTGATGAACGCCGTGCAGAACAGGTTGATGTAGAACACGTAACCTACATTAAGGCCACCATCATAAATCCCGAACGGATTCAACCCCAGCTTCGGCAGAACCACGAAGTAAGCGAGATTCAGGAATATGTTCAATCCGATGAAGAGCAGTTTCAACGCGGCGAACTTCAGCGGACGGTTCTTGTACCTTAGGTATGCGAACGGGATGCATTGGAAAGCGTCGATCGCCACTGTGGCCGCCATAGCCCAGACGTAGGACGGATGGGCGGCGTAACCAAGGGCTGAGGAGATCGGCCTGATGAACAGCACGACCAACATGGCAAACAGCACTGACGTTGTCAGCACCGAAGTCAGGATCGTTGAATATACCTTGTCCGGATTCTCTCCCTCTTTGTTGGAGAATCTGAAGAATGTGGTCTCCATCCCGTAGGTCAGGATGACCAGCAGCAGGGCCGTGTAGGCGTACAGGTTCGTCACGACACCGTAGTCACCGCTTGACGAAGCGATGACGTGGGTGTAAAGCGGGACGAGAAGGTAGTTGAGGAACCTTCCTATGATGCTGCTGAGGCCGTAGATCGCCGTGTCCTTGGCCAATGACTTCAGATTCGCCATTTTAGTTAGTTGATTTCAATATTACCTTTTCCGGTCACTGAGCCTGTTACTCCGGTCACTGAGCCTGTCGAAGTGACATTCTCCGAATTTTTTAAGAGTCGCTTCGACAAGCTCAGCGACCGCAAAGCACAACTGCCGGTGCTGTAACAAGCTCAGCGACCGACGTGATTATTTGATTCCGTATTTGCGCAAAATCTTCACGATAGGCTTTCTGACGGACTCGGCCCAAAGGGTGTAGCCATAATCCGAAGGGTGGGTGCCATCGACTGAGGTCTCGTGGTTCGGAGCTGTGGCGCAGGTGGCGGTGATGTAATAAACGTCAGCATATTTCTTCACCGCTATATTCATAAGACTGTCAACAACTTCAATTCTGCGGGCTTCGTTCCTGTCGTTGCCCGTGTTGAAGTTGCGGCTTTCCCTGTAGATGGTCTTCTGGAAGATCATCGGGACTCCCGGATGGGCCGCCTGTA
>CAVKYA010000261.1:0-4066 GCA_963660255.1 Bacteroidaceae bacterium
CGTCCGGGTACATCTCCTGAGGGTCTCCGGTGTAGAACTCCAGCCATTTCTGCTTGGCCAGCTCCACAATCTCCGGAGCGAGTTCGCCCGGCAGACGTCCCATTTTCCCGAGAATCATGTTCCATGTGTCCTTGTCGATGGTCGTCCAGCGAGGCTTGCCGTTCAGAAGGTTCAGCAGGTTCATCAGAGCCGTGTTCTTCGTGTACTGGCTGAACGGAGTCACGAGCGGCGGGTAGCCGAGGCGCGGCCAGACATATTCAACCTCCTGGAACAGCTTGACCATCAGTGTGTCGAGACTGATTTCAGGACGGCCGTGAGCCCTTTCGGCGGCGTTGATCGCACCCTGGAAGCCCTTGAGGTCGGCCATCATCGAACCCATCATTCCGCCCGGAAGGCCGCAGCCTACAAGCAGCGAGCTCATCCTGGCGTTGGAAGGATTGATCCAGTAGCCGAGGAAGTCATCGATGAACTTCTGCGTGAGACGGCGCACCTCCATGTAAGCGTCCATATTCAGATCCTTCACAAGGAATCCGTCGGCCTTGAGCATCTCCCTGATAGTGATGACGTCCGGGTGGACTTTGCCCCAGGAGAGCGGCTCGACCGCCACGTCAAGCACGTCGGCTCCGGCGCGGGCTACCTCCAGCATCGACGCGGGGGAGAAGCCGGGGCCGGAGTGGCCGTGGTACTGGACCAGAATGTGAGGATATTTCTTCTTGATGTCCCGGGTGAGCCGGCCGAGGAAGGTCGGACGGCCGATTCCCGCCATGTCCTTGAGGCAGATCTCGTCGGCTCCGTATTCAACCACCTTGTCAACGATGCCCATGTAATATTCAACGGTGTGGACAGGTGAGGCGGTGATGGAAAGGGCCACCTGCGAGACCATCCCGCCTTTCTTGGCGAACTCTACGGAGCGGCGCAGGTTCCTGTGGTCGTTCAGGCCGCAGAACGAACGGGAGATGTCGGTGCCCTGCTTTTTCTTCACCTTGAACATAAGTTCCCTGACATCAGCCGGAACCGGGTTCATCCTCAGGGCGTTGAGGCCTCTTTCGAGCATGTGGGTCTGAATGCCTGCCTTGTGGAACGGGGCGGTCCAGCGGCGGACGGCCACGTTAGGGTTCTCGCCGAAAAGAAGGTTCACCTGCTCAAATGCGCCTCCGTTGGTCTCTACACGGTCGAAGCAGCCCATGTCGATGATGGCCGGAGCCACTTCCACGAGCTGGTCAACGCGCGGAACGTACTTGCCGGCGGATTGCCACATGTCCCTATAAACGAGGGAAAACTTGATTTCTCTTGCCATAATGTTCTTAACTTATCTGATTTACAAAGATACTATATTTTTGAATAGGGTGGAATTTTGACTAACTTTGTAAGTTATCTCAAGTTTCGCATATGCGAAACTCCTATTTTCCCGTCACGGTAGTGACGGAGCAAGTCCCTCCCCCGAGGGGAGGGATTTAGGGCGGGGGTAACGTGAAAGGCCCTTAGGGATGTGCGGAGCACACTCCCTCCCCTCAGGGGAGGGATTTAGGGCAGGGGTAACGTTGACTGATTTTTCATGGGTGATGCTCTTCGAACGTGAGATAAGGTATTTTATCACAGGTATATGGCTACTTGCGAAACTTGAGTAAGTTATGAAAAATGCGTTTCTGACAATAGCGGTAATGATTCTCGCCGCCACTGCGTTGACGGGCTGCGACTTCTTCCGGAGGCTCGCCGGACGCCCTGATTCTGAATGGATTGAGGCTAAGGCTGAGATCATCCGTCGGGAAGCGGAGTTCCAGCGGGTCCGCCAGGACTCGCTGGAAAAGGCGCGCAAGGCCGTGGCGGACTCCATTGCCGCTGCGGATTCTGTCCGTCTTGCCAACCATCGTTACCGTTTCTGCATAATTCTGGGCTCGTTCTCCAGCAAAGAGAATGCCGAGCGTTATGTCGAGGAGATTGCGGCGAAAGGGTACAAGGGGGAACTCCTCACCTTCCGCAACAGCACGGCCGTGGGAGTGTGTCCGACCGATGACGAGGCGCAGGCCAAAAAGTCGCTTGACGAGCTGCAAAGGCAGGATTTTTGTCCCAAGGGCGCGTGGATTTTAGAAAGGAAACAATGATGAAAGGGAAAACCACAATCTTTTCGGCCATCTGCGCCATCTTCATCGGAATCATTCCGGCGGGCGCGCAGCTCAGGAGCGGAGCCTCTTACGCCGACCTGGACGACAGCGAGACCGTCCGCGCCTTCAAGGAACATGTCTCCACAATCTCCGCCGCGGCGATGGAGGGACGCAAGGCCGGCTCCGAAGGCGAGAGGATGACGGCGGAATATGTCACCGGGATATTCAAGGAATATGGAGTTGACGTGCTGTCCGGGAAGGACGGCGATGTGTTCGGCATCCGTCAGGAAAGCGGTGACACACTGACCTCCCGCAATGTCATCGCATTCATTCAGGGTGGTGACAAAACGTTGAGGGACAGATATATAGTGATTGGTGCGAGGATGGACAACCTCGGCACGGACACCATGACGATAGACGGGCGGACTGTGGAAAGGACATATTACGGAGCCAACGGCAACGCCTCCGGCCTTGCGATGATGCTTGAGCTGGCGAGGATGCTCCGGACCAACAGCCCTCTTCTGGGGCGTTCGGTGCTTTTTGTGGCTTTCGGAGCCTCGGGGCAGACATTCGCGGGTTCATGGTATTTCCTCAACAGGGCTTTCTCCGATGTCGCCGACATCGACGCGATGATCAACCTTGACATGGTGGGCACGGGAGGAGACGGATTCTACGCCTACACCTCCTCCAACGCCGACATGAACGAGGTGGTCAAATCCATGGCCGGCCAGCTTCAGCCGATCCTTCCGACCCTCACGGCGCAGGAGCCTTATCCTTCTGACCACAGGGCGTTCTACGCCAAGGAAATCCCGTCAATCCTCTTCACCACGGGGCATTACCCTGAATATGGCACCGAACGCGACACTCAGTCCATCATCGACTATGACACGATGGAAAGGGAACTCGAATATGTCTATAACTACTCCGTGGCGCTGGTCAACGGGCCGAAGCCGATCTTCAATCCTTCCGACCTGTCAAGCCTGACCATAGCCAAGGGTGACGATTCCGTTGTGCCTTACTATGATTGCGACTACAAGCCGTCTTTCCTCGGCAGCCGGGATCCGAGGACGTTCCTCGAAAAATGGGTCTATACCTACATGAAATATCCGAAGGAGGCTGTGAAGAACGGAATCCAGGGCCGTGTGCTTGTGGACTTCGTGATCGACGAGAAGGGCAAGGTCCGTGACGTGAAGGTTCTCAAAGGTGTTGACCCGCTTCTTGACGAGGAGGCCGTGCGGATCATCAGCGCGTCCCCTGACTGGAAGCCGGGCTGGCTCAAGGGCAAGAAGGTCAAGTCCAGAATGTCGCTTTACGTGGAGTTCCGGCTTGAGAAGAAAAGCAGTTTCGGACTGAAAAAGCATGATAATTAACAAATTGCAATAAAATGGACTACGATTTCAGGAAAATTGAGAAAAAGTGGCAGACCTACTGGGCGCAGAACGGCACTTTCAAGACTAAGGAGGATTCTTCCAAGCCGAAGTTCTATGTTCTGGACATGTTCCCCTACCCGTCCGGAGCCGGTCTGCACGTCGGCCATCCGCTCGGCTACATCGCAAGCGACATATATTCCCGCTACAAGAGACTGAAGGGTTTCAACGTGCTTCATCCGATGGGGTACGACGCTTTCGGACTTCCTGCCGAGCAGTACGCCATCCAGACCGGGCAGCATCCTGAGGTCACCACGGTCAACAACATTAACCGTTACCGTCAGCAGATGGACAGGATCGGCTTCTCCTACGATTGGAGCCGTGAGCTTCGCACCTGCGATCCAGCTTACTACAAGTGGACACAGTGGGCGTTCCTGAAGATGTTCGGGTCTTGGTACGACAACGATGCGCAAAAGGCCCGTCCGATCGAGGAGCTTACAGCGGCCTTCGAGAAAGGCGGAAGCGCTGCCGTCAACGCCGCGTGCACTGAGCACGAGCCGTTTACGGCGGAGCAGTGGCAGGCATATTCAGAGAAAG
>CAVKYA010000262.1:0-4048 GCA_963660255.1 Bacteroidaceae bacterium
ACTATATAAGGATAATGAAAAGGGCATCTTTCGTTCGGATGCATATAAGACAGATAAGGTTAAACAGATATGGCTTTCCACCATAATTTTCGAAGATGATGATATTACGATTAACAAACCTTTATCATACGAAGAGTCAAAATCTATCGGGCTTGATATTTGGGACTTTTGTCATAGTGAATCGTGGTGGAATCAGCATTATTCATCAACTGAGCAAGGTGGAAATAATGAAGCAATCTACTTTGTCCACAATGCATTGGCAATTTATCCGGAGAATTATTCTACGGTAATTGTAAAAGAGGACGGCGCCAAAGAGATATTAGACAGAAAAGGTTCCCAAATGTGCCCCAACACCTTTATTCAACAAATTGGTAATATTGCAGCCGATTGTTTGAAATCAAAAGCAAATGATAATGTAGCGTAGAAAACGATTATAGACTCTTATCAAGAGTGAAAAAGTACCGGCAAATTTGCTGATTAAATCGCATTTCTGTTCAAGAAGTGCGATTTTTTGTGTACATTTGCCCCGTACATATTTTGCGAAAGTGTTTTTCGTATTGCCTTGAATGAAAATGTGGAAGTTTTCAAAAGCAAGAGGTGATCGGAATACGTCGCGCTCGCTCATTGCGTATGCTGTGGTCCGCCCAAGGCGGGCTTACTCCATATCCGTTGACGAGTGTGGAGTATCGGTTATTCTTGCACGGTTTTCTTCCACGACCCTCATTCAGATAATCGGATTAAGCTCCACACTTTTGTCGTTTTTATAACAACCGCCACGGGGCTTTGGCAACAAAAAAACTTACACAATGATTGAGGTTTATGAACACCCATTGGAGAATGGAGCCAGGCTCCTTATCCTGAGAGGAGACAAAGAAGCCGTCAACGCCTATCTTGACGGTCTCAGCCAACAGACACCGGTTAGCGTGTCCGGGCAGGAAGGAAACGACTATCTGAAAGTCGTTATCATCGGAATCAACGAACTAACTTTCAAGGATTTATGAGAAAGGTAACCGCAGCGGTGCTTGTAGCGCTGCTATGCTGTTCCATGACCGGATGCTCCTCCCCTGAAAGCGTGGCGAGAAAGGACGCGAGGGAAATGAACCGCGCGACCAATCAAGCCCAGATTGACAGGGCTATCCGCCATTCAGAGGAGCATATGCGGAGGTACGGCAAGGATCTGGACAAGTATCGAAGATATATGGACACCTACAGACAATCTTATGGAGAATAATGTCAACCTTAATGAAATGAGATTCCGGCGCAGCGAGGAGATGGAGAACCAAGCCGTAATAGGCATCCTGTCCCTGTTCACCGAAGACACTTGGGAGGAGACCTCCAAGAAAACGGCGAGGCAGGAGATGGCTCTTGTCCTGTCCCAGATGAGGGACGCGTGCGTCCTTACCCAATCCACGGAAGACACACCCGAACATCTGATGATCGCCCATTCCAATGAGTATTTCAACAGACTGATCAGCCAGTTTGAGTCGAACGCGCCTCTCACCGTGGCGATTTCCGGCAACACGTTTGACGATATGATGGGGAACCTGAAGAGGATATATGATGCCGCCCAAAACGAGCCTTTCGCCAAGGAAATCACTGAAAGAATGAATATTTTCTTTCGGAAGATTGAGCAAATGGCTTCAGAGGCAATGGCGACACAGAATGAAGCGAACAAATACAAGTTAATAACTGGAATTGTCGGGACTGGTTTGTGCTTTTCCGCATATTTATACGCCATCCGTGACACGGGAAAACTTGAATTGATTGAGATAATCATCATGATAGTTACGGCAGCAGCTGTATTCTCTATTTTTGCGGCAGTAGGTAATTCAATCTTTCAAATCAAAAACAAAAACAAATGAAGACAATGACAAATTCAAATGACGGGTTGATGGACCCGAAGAAAACCAGACGTGATGACGGGGAGATAATCCCGCGCAAGCAACCGGAGCCTGTGGAGCCGGGCAAAAGAATCCCTCTTACAGACTGATCGCTTATGAAGAAGATAATCTATACCATTGCCGGTGCGATAGCCGCAATTCTCCTGTTCACCAACTGCTCCGGCTCCGGATTCGAGGGGACCTATGTGGGTGATTTGACGATAATGCAGAGCGGCAACAAAACCACGATCGAACTCACGTCCGACCACACAGCCATTTTCAAGGATGAAGGACATTCGTCCTATAAGACAGAATCATGGTTCCCGGCTGAGGCTGGTGGAGGCATCAAATTCTCCGGCTATGGGGATGAGAGTTGCTATTATATGGACAAGGACAAGACCCATATGTATTGGGGGTTCAGCAACTACATGAACAAAACAAACGGGTACAAGATCAAGAAAATCAAATAACCAGTAATGAAAAGAAACATGATAAGGAAATTCAGGATGCTGGCGGTAGCCGCATTGCTGATTGGTGGGATAACCCTCACATCGTGCGGTTCCAAGGCGAACAAATGCGCCTTCTGCGGGAAGAAACTCACCGAATCCAACAGGGTTAAGGCTACCACGTCGGTTGGCGAGGCTTACCTGTGCAATCAATGCTACGTGGTGGGGAAACAGTGTGGAGAGTGCTTCTAAAAGCATAGACCTGTCTATATGAGAGAAAACGCAGTCGGCTATGTCCTTCTGCGTTTTCTTGCTATATTTGCGGAAAAACAATGGTATGAAACGCTTGATTGAAGCAAAACGTTATCTTGATTTTTCTGAGTATGGCGTCAAAGAAAAGTTCGATGTCTATGAACTTGGTGATTATGATTTCTCAACAGAACTGGATTTTGGAGGAAAAGCGGCAGTATATATTTTCTCCAAACGGGATTTGGACTCCAAATTAAACAGGACATATAGAAAACAGATGTACGAACATACTATCATATACTGCGGAATGACGGGCAATACAGATCAACGTTTCTGTGGACATTTTAAGAAGGAAGGGTTGTCAAAACACGGTGCAAATAGGATATGCATTCATGAATGCGAGGATGAATCAGAAGCCCAAACTCTTGAAAAGAAGTTATTAAATATGTTTAACTTTCCTCTTAATGACAAAGAGAATGACAATCCTAAGCGTCCGGATGTCAAGAAAGTCTGGGAAGCATTTTTATAGCATCTAGCAATTCATCAAAGATGTAAGGGTATTGATATGCCTCTGATTTACCATCTATTGTTACATAAAACTTGTAGCAATGGTCATCTGTGTCTATATGGTATACTTGTGAACCTCCCTCACTTACGACACTGATTTTGGAATGTCGTTTTTCACCCTTAATGGTGTAATCCATTCCACCTTTTACGATACGATATCCATTAGGACCGTATTCTGATTTTGATTCTGATAGGATTTGCTCCACGCTTTCCCTAACCATATCCCGGATTTCTGACTCAGTTATCCGGATTGCTCTATTTTGATTTAGATTCCCTTTTGCCATATCCCTTTGCAACTATTCCATCATCTGATAAATAGTACCTTAATCATCAATTACTCAATTTTATACTCTTTTTTCAATATTTCCTCCCGCTTGTGCCGCGTATTGGCACAAGTCAAAGCTATCTTTGTGATAGTTAAAAACAAAGACATGGTGGACCTCAGCAAATACACGTCACTCATCGACATCATGATGCACTTCGACACTCCGGAGAAATGCAAGGATGCCCTCGCCCAATCAAGGTGGACTGACGGGGACGTGATATGCCCTTACTGCGGTCGCCACCATTGCCGTATGAGAAAGGACGGGAGGTATATCTGCTCCGGATGCCGCAAGCCGTTCTCCGTATTGGTAGGCACCATATTCGAGAACACCAAAATCAGCCTTGTGAAGTGGTTCATGGCTATGTATCTGCTTTCTTCACATAAAAAAGGTATATCCTCATGCCAGTTGATGAGGGATATCAATGTCACACAGACAACCGCTTGGTATATGCTCCAAAGACTACGCACGTTATACGCTCAGAATGATGAGAAGGCTCTTAATGGCATCGTGGAATGTGACGAGCTGTATCTTGGCGGTCGTGAGAAGAACAAGCACGAGAGCAAGAAGACCGAGGGCACAC
>CAVKYA010000263.1:0-4044 GCA_963660255.1 Bacteroidaceae bacterium
TGTGCAAGCCTAAGAGCGTTGTTCCGGCGACTGTGGACATCGTGGACATCGCCGGGCTCGTGAAAGGAGCCAGCAAAGGTGAAGGTCTTGGAAACCAGTTCCTTGCCAACATCCGTGAGACAGACGCAATCCTTCACGTGCTCAGATGCTTCGACGACGGCAATGTCGTTCACGTGGACGGCAGCGTGGATCCGGTAAGGGATAAGGAGGTTGTTGACACGGAGCTCCAGATCAAGGATCTTGAGACTGTGGAGTCACGTCTTGCCAAGAGCCAGAAACAGGCAACGACAGGCGGAGACAAGGACGCCAAGAAACTTGTCGCGCTTCTTCTTCGCTACAAGGAGGCCCTTGAGCAGGGAAAATCGTGCAGGACTGTCGAATTCATCAACGAGGAGGAGGCCGCTATGGCCAAGGATCTGTTCCTGCTGACCAACAAGCCGGTGATGTACGTCTGCAACGTGGATGATGCCTCAGCTGTCAACGGCAACAAGTACGTGGAGGCCGTCCGTGAGGCTGTCAAGGAAGAGAACGCCGAGATTCTCGTGATCTCCGCCAAGACCGAATCCGAGATCGCTGAAATGGACTCTTACGAGGACCGTCAGATGTTCCTTGAGGAGATGGGGCTGAAAGAATCCGGTGTCGTCAGGCTGATTCAGGGAGCCTATCACCTACTCGGACTCCAGACATTCTTCACCGCAGGATCAGACGAGTGCCGAGCCTGGACCATCCACAAGGGTGACAAGGCCCCGAAAGCTGCCGGAGTCATCCACACGGACTTCGAAAAAGGATTCATCAGAGCCGAGGTCATCAAGTACAATGACTTTGTCACCCTCGGCAGCGAAAGCGCCGTCAGAGCCGCCGGCAAACTCGCCACCGAAGGCAAGGAATATGTCGTCCAGGACGGCGACATAATGCACTTCCTGTTCAACGTCTAAAAGGCGCAACATTTAGTTATCTGCCACCGGTCGCTTCGACAGGCTCAGCGACCGGTTAAACTTCTATTCGATAGTCTTAAGGATGGAATCCCAGTCGGTGACGCCGAGTGTGGTCTTGTACTGGTCAAGAACGGCGGCCTCCTCGGCGGTGCCGGCGGCTTTCCAGACGTACCAGACGGGCTTCGGGGTCAAATTCTGGACATTGCCTTCATCGAAGGTACGAAGACCTATCCTGAGGCCTCCTTCGGCCTTGTTGTCGGCCCAGTTATGCCACTGGATGGCATCTATACCGTCCAACTTGGAAACCTTCTTCCAAGCCCAAGCTCCACCAGCGGCCTGAAGCGCAAGATCCGACTCTGAATATGACGGAGAGTTTGTGCCCTGCTCGGAAAGGAAAAGCAGTCGCTTAGTTGTACCCTTGTAAAAATTGGCTTTCTGTTTGATCCAAGCGTCAATAACCTCCAAGTTCTTAAAAGTGACATACTTAGAATCCATCGAATATGTCGCCTGCGTATCGTTGACCCAGAAAGCCGGCTTTGTAAGATCCTGTGGATAAGGATGATAGGCCACACCCCAACGGAAATCACCCTCCACATTGGAATATTCAACTGTCTTCTCAAGCATATCCTTTGGAGCGTATGCCCCGTCGGATTTTGTCCAGTTGTGGGTATAGGAGGCAAGCACAGAGGCGTTCTGGTCGTACTGGCGGACAATGTTGTAGCAGATTCTCATCGATTTGATATACCTGTCGATGTAACGTAGCATCGGCTGGCTGCCCATATTCGTCCACTCATTCGCAAAATCAACCTCATTGTGCATAATCCAATGGGATATTCTTTTGCCCGAATAGCAATGGGTCGAGGCCATATGCTCAAGGGCGGCGGCGTAGAGATTGAACGCTCTCGCTGTCGTCATATTCGGCATTGTGTAGTTACCGCCGGTGTTCTCAGGATCCTTGAATATGGAATTGGTCTGGCAGAGGATAATGGCGGAGACCACAAGGTCATTCTCAGAGGCTTTCTGCGTCACATAGTCAACGTAGTCCTTCACGGAGCCGAGGCTGTACTCTTTTCCGCCATAGGAATAGCCAGAGCCTTCCCCCGTGATGTAATTGTTGAGAACCACGTTCATAGTTATGCTGCCGACATTCATCTCCTTGCAATCGCTGAAATACAGGTCGGAGTCACCCGCACCGAAACCCTTTTTGTTCCTCAACGGAACAGCAGCCGGGGACTTCTTCGGAGCCACCTCATCTGCGTAACGGGCGTGTGAGTCCAATGTCTGCTTGTCTCCGTCCACTTTCACGACAGCCCATTTGGAGAACACCCTGTCATATTTTATTCCCTCACGATTCGGAACAATCCTGTCAACCGTGACCGTAAAACCGCTTCCGGACAAGTCTTGAGTGTAAGGATATGTCTCCAGTTCCGTGACATCCTGCCAAGGCGTTATCTCGGCGAGCACGTAAGTTCCTGATCCTCCGCAGTTTCCTTTGACAACCACCTTATCTGATGTAACCTGTACATTCGTCACCTTGGAAGGATAGTCTTTGGCGAGATACTCCTTAAGATTTGCGGCCATCTGCTCTTTTGTGTTCTTCGGCTTGACAATCACATTAGGCTTCGGATTGTCCTTACCGCAAGAACAAAGCACAGTCATAAATATAGCCGCACATAAAAGTTTTCCGGTTGAGAAGTATTTCATATTCATTACATTATTTCTATTTCTGCCAGATGAACCTGTAATTGAACCGTCGGTTAGGAGCCGTGTCCCCGTGCAGACAAAGCGAGATGGGATCAACCAGTTCTCCGGTGTTGTCCGCCCACTTGAAGTCAAAGGTAATTGATTTTCCGGAAATGCCAAGCAGTGACTTCGGCACGGCCAACTCCAATTTGTTGCCTTCAACAGCGAAACTGTACTCCCCTGCCTTGGTCCATTTTCCGTCAACAAATTTAAGGACATTTCCTTTCCCTGGAGCGGTTATATCCTTGTTTATCAAGATGTCATAGCCATACCAACCAGTCGAGGAATCCCCATCCACATCAATCAGAAGCAGCATCCAATCCGGGTTAGAATATGGAGTCAGAACGTCAGCGGTCTCGGCATAAAAGAATATGTCCGACTTGCCCACAGCCACCTTTGAGGCCACAATGTCGTTTCTTCCCGTAGAATCCTTGTAGTGAAGTCCGCCGTAACCCTTCGCGTCACGATGGAACACATCCCCACGGGTGTCGCGGTAAACCACCTCTACCTGATCCCAATCCTTGAATATTCCGTCAACCGCCATTTTATGAATATGCCTGTTCACGGGAACCGGGCGGATTCCCTTGTAGCGGCGGATGTTCTGGGCCATCTGCATATAGTAGTTGTCGGTGTAGCCGCCTTTCATCGGCTGGATTGTCCTGTTGAACTCGGAGTTGTACTGATCCACGAACATAAACGGATTCTTGCGGCCCAACCACATAACGTCTCCGTTGTACTTTCCGGCCGTCCACTCGTTCCAATCATTGAGGTAAAGGAACTGCGGATTAGCGGCCAGAGCGTCGTCCCAACGCTCCTGGAAGTATATTCCGTAGCCTTCCGGATCGGAAACCTTGCGGCCCAGCCAAGGGACGTAGGCTGAATCCGGGAGATCATATTCATTGAGCTTCGGCTCGCCGTCCCGTCTTGACCAGGATTTTCCGACGCCCATCGGGACTTCGGTCATCGTGACAGGGTGCTGGGCAGGGGTCACAGCCGCTTCCTCGACCTTTCCGTCGTGCTTCGAGAGCAGTTCCTCCGGAGTCATCGACTTGATCCGAGGGTCGGCCATACTGTAGCCGAAACTCCAGTTGTCCTCCGTGCCGATGAAACGCTTGCCGGCCCACTCGTAATAGCCCCACCACATATTCCTGAGTGTGAAGAAGTTCTTCACCTCGGCGGAATAGTCGTGAGTGCCGTCCTTGTAGCCGGAATAGCCTCCATTGGCATCGTGGACAGGGTCGGCGTTGTAGAGAAGCAGAGGCTTGCCGTCCCAGTGGAACCACAGGTCAGGGTACTTGTTCGCCTTGTAGATCCGCTCGTAGAGTTGCTGGACAACCGTGATCACCTCTCCGTTGAACGCCCAGAA
>CAVKYA010000264.1:0-4008 GCA_963660255.1 Bacteroidaceae bacterium
CAACTCCACCCAGGAGGTTGACTTCATCGTGCAGGCAGACGATGAATGCGTCGCCCTCGAAGTAAAGAGCGGAAGAAGAAGCATGAATAATGGATTGTCCCGGTTCGCCGAAAAGTTCAAACCGGCGCACAGCTATATTATCGGGACCGGCGGAATCCCGCTGGAAACTTTCCTGAAAAGTTCGATAACGGATATGCTGTAAAGAAAAACAGTTGAATCGAAGAATGGGTGTAAAACAGTTCAGAGATGCTGTAAAGCATATCGGTTAAACAACCTCTAAAGTGTCAACCATTCTCAGGGAAGGTCATTTTTTTATTCTATTATTTTGTCTGTTGACTGAAATAATGTAAATTTACAAGTACAAAAATGCGTAAATACGCAATTACTGTACTATAAAATATCATTTTATATGGAGATAAAGCGTGATATTCATCTTGGTAGGCTCATCAAGAGCAAGCATAATGGCATGATTAAAGTCGTGACCGGCATCCGAAGATGTGGCAAGTCGTATCTGCTGATGAATCTTTTCAGACAGTATTTGATTGATGAGGGGGTGAATGAGGATCATATTGTAATGCTGGATCTTGAAAATCGCAGGAACAAGAGATTAAGGGACCCAGATGCCCTGCTGGAGTGGATTGACTCTCAAATTGTAGAATACAAGACTTCCGGAGATGTACCCAAAGAAGAATGGTACTATGTGATGCTGGACGAGGTGCAGATGGTGCCGGAGTTTGAGGATGTATTGAATTCTTACCTGAACATGCGGAATGTTGATGTATATGTGACAGGCAGCAATTCGCGGTTTCTGTCGAAGGATGTGATTACAGAGTTCCGGGGGCGCGGCCATGAGATTCACGTTACTCCTTTGTCAATGAGTGAGTTTGTCGGTGCGCATCCTGAAATGACTTTCGAGGAAGCGTTGGATCAATATATGACATACGGAGGATTGCCTGTGGTTTGCCTGGAACCCGATGTACGTGAGAAAGAAGCATATCTGAAAGGGTTGTTCGAAAAGACATACTTGACGGACATCCAGGAACGTTATCATATCAAGGGAAGCGATGTAATGGGTGAACTGATTGACGTGGTGGCCTCAGGCATAGGTGGACTTACAAACCCTACGAAGATAGAGAATACGTTCAAGACGGTAAAGGGTATCGGAGTGGACAGGAATACCATCAAGCAGTATCTGGAGATACTGGGGGAATCGTTTCTGGTCAGGAAGGCTGTGCGCTATGACGTGAAGGGACGCAAGTATATTGACACGCCGCAGAAATACTATTTCGAGGATTTGGGACTCAGGAACGCACGCATCGGTTTCCGCCAGGTGGAAAAGACACATCTGATGGAGAATATGGTGTATAATGAACTTTGTCTTCATGGATATACTGTGGACGTGGGGGTTGTGACGCGCAATACCAAAGACTCCGATGGCCATAGCCGGAGAGTGCAGCTGGAAGTGGACTTTGTGTGCAACCGTGGACCAGAGAGGATATACGTTCAGTCCGCCTATGCTTTGCCAGACAGGGAAAAGGTGGAGCAGGAACAGGCTTCGCTGCTGCAAATCAAGGACGGATTCAGGAAAGTAATAATCGCGGCAGACAGATATTTGTCTGGATACGACGAAAACGGCATCAGGATTCTGAGCCTTAGGAATTTTCTTATGGAAGGGCTGTCATTGGATTAGCTGAAGCAAACGTGTATAATCAGAACAAACTTGTGACCGCACAGGATTCGAAAAAGAAATGACATAGGCCATATATTCAAGGAATTGGGCGGCCTGTGTCATTTTAAGATTTTATGCCGGAACGCCGTTGACGGGGACTTCCGTTTCGCAGCCGTTCAAATATTAAAGCGGCGCGAAGGGAGAAACGGCGCGGCGGATAAGACGGTGTGATTCTTACGATACCACTTATCATGGCATACGAAAGTCATTTATGAATATTCACTTTTTTCAGGATTCTGTTACTTCAATGGAAGAATTTATGTACATTTGGATTTGATATAGCAAGAATACAATTAATTCACTGATTTGTTAATATCCGATTATGGCCAAGAAGCAGAACTTCTCACATATTAAGGCTCAGGAAGCACTCGAACAGGCTGGTTCGACTCTGAATGCCGAAAACCTACCATATGTATTGCTCAGCACTTTCTGCGGTTACGGTGACGCATCGCTTAACCGCGTCCGTGATGGACGAGACAATAAGTCGCGCGATCCCAAGACAATCCTTGTCAAGGATAAATTCGTCTACCGGCCGTTCAATCCAGGCTCCGAGCCAATGGACACCATCATAAGCCTTAAAGACAGTGCGGCGATCACCCGCCATAATCCACGGCTTTACATTACTTGCGACGGATCAAGTGTAGTCGCCTACGATCCTAAGGACGATGATTTATATGAAGGAGCACTGAACACCCTTTGGCGGGACTTCGAGTTCTTCAAACCTTTGGCGGGAATAGAGAAGCTTCGTAACTACGAGGAAGCTGAGGCTGATGTCAAGACAGCGGAACTGATGGCGAAGCTTTATGATGACATCTGCCGTTACAATGACTTCCGAGACAAAGAGGTTTCCCACCACATCAATGTGTTCATGTCGCGGCTTCTCTTCTGCTTTTTCGCGGAGGACACCGGTTTGTTCAAGCCAAACCAATTCACCCAAGCCATCGAGGATAACACAGCCATTGATGGTTCCGATCTGGCAGACTTCATCGACCGTCTCTTTGTAGTCATGTCAACCAACGATGAATCTTATAGGGAACAACAGACAAGCAAGGTCGTTTCCGATTTTCCGTATGTCAATGGTGGGCTTTTCCTGAAACGTTATCCAATCCCGACACTCAGCAGACGCGCCAGACTATTGATTATCCAATGCGGTAAGTTTCAATGGGGCGAGATCAACCCGGACATCTTCGGTTCCATGACCCAGGCCATAGTCTCTCCTGAGCAACGCTCAGAACTCGGAATCCACTACACGTCTGTCCCTAACATAATGAAAGTTATCCAGCCTCTTTTCCTGGATGATCTTACATCTGAATTCCTTCGCAGCCGTAATGATGCCAAAGCACTGAACGCTTTGCTCGTTAGAATGTCGAAGATAAAGTTCTTCGATCCTGCCTGCGGGTCCGGAAATTTTCTCATCATTTCCTACAAAAGGGTTCGCGAACTGGAGATCGAGATATGGAAAAGACTGTTTGAACTGAAAGAGACCACGCTTCCGTTCTCAAGCATCCAGCTGACACAATTCTACGGCATTGAGATCGATGAATATGCCTGCGACACGGCGACTCTATCCCTTTGGCTTGCAGAGCATCAGATGGACAACAAGTTCCGTGATGAATTCGGGACTTGTCCGGATCCACTTCCATTGAGACCTAGCGGGCATATAGTGAATGGAAATGCCTGTAGAATCGATTGGAACACAGTATGCCCACATACAAAAGACGAAGAAGTTTATGTTATGGGGAATCCACCATATCTTGGTAGCAAGAAACAACTCGGTTATCAAAAAGACGACATCCAATCGACGTTCAGCAAACTTAACTGTAGATTTAAGGATTTAGATTACATTTGCTGTTGGTTTTATAAAGGTGCCCAGTACATACAAAACAGGCAAAAACTTGCGTTTGTCTCTACAAACTCTATTACCCAAGGTGAACAAGTGCCAATGTTATGGCCAATACTCTACTCCCATAATATTGAAATATCATTCGCTTATAAGGATTTCAAGTGGACAAATAATGCAAAAGACAAGGCCGGGGTAACATGTGTTATTATTGGGATTCAACACAAAGGTACATCAAAAGATAAGGCATTGTATAACGAGAGTTCCAAAAAGAAAGTAGCATCCATCTCCCCATACTTATTAGAAGGAGATGAAATTGTAGTTCAAGGAGAGTTTGAACCAATACAAGGTTTCCCAACAATGGAAGTTCGCAACATGACATATGATGGCGGTTATTTAGTTTTAAGTGAAGAAGAAAAGGAGGAAATATTTCTAGCAG
>CAVKYA010000265.1:0-3992 GCA_963660255.1 Bacteroidaceae bacterium
TCACATACTCTCTCGGACGTCAGGCTCTCCTGCAGTTACGCTACAACAACTGGAACGATGATCTCGGCTTCCGTAACGCTCCTGCAAATGTTGACTGGGCGGACTATGTCAAAGGCCAAGACAAGAAACTTGGCAATCCTCTCGAAAGCTGGAGATTCTCGGACAAGCACCTTATGTTGGATATTCCAATACTGCCTTCCGATGAAGGAAAATGGGGAACGTTCCAGGCTTATTGGGGCAAGGTGGTTCCGAAATGGCTTGAGGATGCCCAAAGCACATCCCAGCCAATCGCGAAACTTAACGAGTTCTGTGCCAAGGGGCTCCAGGCCGGTTTCAGAGCCGCGGGAGTGTCTGATTTCTTCGCAGGCAAGAAGGAAGCCAGAGAAAAACACGCTGATGAAATAATACAAAGAATAGAGGCCGACCTCTTCGACAAATGGGCTAACGGCACTTTTGCGTTGTTCAATCTGTTGGAGCTCAGTGATTCCATCATTTCCGAGACACAGGGGAAAATCAAACTATTCGAGGACAGATCCGTCAAACTCCGCCAGCTCTTGGACAAACTTGAGCAGGAACGTCAGGCGAAAGCCAAGGAATATAATGATGCCGGGCTCATAACACGCGGCCTTAAAGGCAAACAAATGCTCGCCGGATATTCAGAAATAATGCAGAAGATCTGTCAGAGACGCACAGAGGTGGAAGCCTGCGGTTTCGCAGTTGACCTTCTCAAGGTGCTTCTTGGCAAGGAAAACACCCTCCGCTCCCGCCTGGAAGAATTTGTCGGCACGATAAGCGATGCCATTGAGAGCAGTGACAGGCAGGTCGGTGCCCTTTGCAAGGATGAAGTGGACACAGACAATCTGGAAGGCACGGTAATCCGCTATTATGATCAGTCCAAGGTAAAGACATTCACCGAGACTATGATTCACAGCAGAAAGAATCAGGAAAACATTTCCACAGCTGTGCGTCAGGAAATTCTGAAGCTCATAGGAACAGAAAAGACATTTGCCCGTGCTAACTCAGCGATAGACATAGATGCCCTCAACAGCATTTTTGATAAGACTGTCAGGGAAAAGGTCATCTCAATTCACGACAACACCTTGATTGAGGACAGGGAGAAACTCATAAACCGCAACATCCTCGAACAACTTAGCGAGAAATATTCTTCGGCTGAAGATCTTCAGCAGTTTGCCCAGAAGATAATTTCCGAAAGCGGTGTTCTCGCAAGATTCAATCCTAGTGAGGTCAGCAGAAGCGTGGCGAACAATCCGGTCACCATTGTTGGAACCACGGTAATGCGCCGCCGAGTGCTTGTGAACATTCCAAAGGTGGAAGGCAACGAGAAAGTCCAGAAATTCGCAGAGAATCTGAAAACAGCCCTGGAGAACGCCACTGACGCAAGCATAAACGTCAAGGTTGATATGTCGGGGGAAAGGAAAAACGAAATCACTGTGATGAGCGTAGCTTATTGCTTCCCGATCCGATGTCTCCAAAACCTCACTTTCTACAAAGAAAAATTCGACTATCTCACAACCGTCACCCCGACAATGAGTGAGTCCGAAGTCCGCAAGTACAAGATCATCCTCTTCGGCGAGGGCGTAGGAGGAGAAGGTCTTCCGAACCTGTTTATGGCTCAGGAAAAACCAAAGTCCCAGTTGAGGAAGGAATATATGAGCTGGGTGATCCTTGCATACGTGATGGGCATCATCAAGTATGGCGACGTGATGGACGGGACCGGCCGCAAGATGTTCGGTACCACAGAAGTCGATGAGGACACCGGTTTCGAGACACTGATGCCTATCTCGGCGAAATTCTCTGAAATCGGGTTCAGCGAGAAGTTTACCGAGGACTTCTGCGAAGACATAAAGGAGCAGGTGGAGTCAAAGATGAGGGGGCAGTTCTTGAACATCGAAAACAGAGTGAATGAGCTGCGCCCTAAGGTGCAGGAACTGCTCAACGGTACCCTTCTTCCGGAAACAGGCAATAATCAGGGAGCACCAGAGTTTCTGGAACTCCTCGATGCGGCAAAGAAAGCGATACAGACACTTAAGAATTAAAAAATTATGGCAAAGACTTATAAATGCACCAATTACGGCATCTGTACAGAAGCCGACAAGGGAACAGTTTTTCAGGATACCGACATTGAGGAAGTGGACGGGAAGTTCGTCTGCCCCAAATGTGGACAAGAGCTTGAAGAGATAGAAAAGAAACCGGGGGTGAACTGGAAGATTATCATCAGCATCCTCTTTGCGATCGCTATCGCAATAGCAACGTTCATAGTAATAAGGCAGTCTTCGGACAATAACCAAGATCCAGTTCCAGCTCCAGATCCTACGGAACGGGAAATAGACTCATTGAGAAGAGACTCGCTCAGAAGAGATTCGCTTCGGATTGATTCCCTGAAAAAAGCAGCGACAAGAGCATCACTGATAATCGACTCATTAAAAGGAGCATCCGCAATAGATTCCCTAAGGATCGATTCATTAAGAAGAGCGGCGATAGAAGACTCGCTGAGGATTGACTCATTGAAAAGGCTTTCGCAGAAAAGGGAGCCTACCAAATATTCCCTCGGCTGGGGCATATACGAAGGACAGATGCGAAACGGCAAGCCAAACGGTACAGGAGTGGTAATCGTCACGAAAACCTACTATATCGACCTTAAGGATATGTCCTCTAGGAAGGTGAGGGTGACTCAAGGCGATGTGATCAAGGGTGCCATATTCAAAAATGGGAAACTCAATCAGGGAATGATTCATTTTGCGAACGGAGAACGAGAATCAATCAATATAGGTGGTTAGTGAAAATGCTGAATAACATAAGTGCGGTCTTGTTCGGACTGCTTCTGTCAGGGGTTCTCTTCGGCGGAAACCTGCCCTACAGAAGTGACCGGCTCGAAAGGATGGGAGAGTTGCTGGGGGAAGAAAACCTCGCGGCTCTTCCTGACGGAGAGCACACGGCTGCGCTTATGTTTATGGGTACCCCTGTAACCCTTATAAAGGAAAAAGGAATAATAGAACACATCGGCTACAGTTTCTTTTCCGCAGAGGAACGCTTGCTCACAGGTTCTGTAGTGTGCGATTTTCTGGAAAGATATGCCCTTGAGGCAGACCTTCCTATCAAAAGGGAGAAAAACATCGACACACAGCTTCTGGAAGACGGAGTTGTGTTCAGTCAAGGATCTTTGTCATCATTGAAAACCCTTTGTCCTGGCGGGCACGGCATCCTTGAAATCCACAATATATCCTATTCAAGGTACATATTCAAGTGGCAGGACGGTCAGATGCTATTTCCATCCGATGTTGATTTGCTTACCGGAAGGGATATGAAGGAAAACGGGAGGCGTCTTCCACAAGAGATCCAATCAGCCATATTCACCGAACAGATACAGTCTCCGGACAGTACTGAGATTCGTGATGACGGTATCGCTGTTTGCAGGAATGATTATTACTATTTTCCATCCCTCTCAGCCGACACTTTCTTCACAGGTGAGAATATGGAACCTGTAAACAACATACTGTTCGAAAAAGAAACGGTACACAATCTTGCGGCAGGGCTTATCCGTGACTCTGAAATCTCCATTGATATTTCAATGAGCACCTATGGACTTAAGAGGACATACTTTACGACAGGCATCAACTCTATTGCCGCTTACGCCACATCCACAGGGTGCAAGGCATACAGTGGAGTCATCTCGATGGACCAAGATGAGATAGAGGCCTTGGTAATCTATAGGAATGAAGCCGCCTCTTACAATCATATTCTACGACTACAGATTCCGCATTCAGCACTCGCCGCAGGGGAAGGTAAAGGGCGTGCAAGACTTACACCTTTTGTCCCGACACACAGTATAAAATATTTGTTTGAAGAAATCCAGAGATAATTATGAAACGATTATTATTGATAGTCGCGGCACTATCCGCCGTCATCACTTCCTGGGGACAGAACACCAAGAAGATGAATTCCATAAAAAGGAGCACGCAATACATATATGC
>CAVKYA010000266.1:0-3978 GCA_963660255.1 Bacteroidaceae bacterium
GGAACGGAGGCAATTCAAATACCGGTGGAAAAACACTGGATCGGAATGATGCTTTGGTTTCCTCTATCCTTTCCATAGCGAATCTTGTTAATTCATCACAATCGTATGTGGCTACGCTATGGGAGTTTTTTGGCCAGAATCCCAATTTCGCCACTATGCTTAACGATGTGGCGAGTAACCTTATCGAAGACAATACGCATAGTGTAAGTGCAATCGTATATGGAAAAGGAAATCAGAAGATTTTCTTCGGTACTCCAGGCAGTGGAAAGTCGCACCTCGTGGCAGGTATAGTCGAAGGACACGAGAAGTTTACATTCCGCACTACATTTCACCCGGACTACGACTATGCTTCATTTGTCGGGGCATATAAGCCAGTCAAGGATGAGGAGAAATGTGAGCTGACATATTCATTTGTCCCTCAGGCTTTCACGAATGCTTATGTGACGGCTTGGATGAATCCGGACGTGCCTGTTTACCTTGTAATCGAGGAGATTAACAGGGGTAACTGCGCCCAGATCTTCGGGGATCTCTTCCAACTGCTCGACAGAAACAAGTCCGGAGAGTCTGAGTACCCAATCAAGGCGGACACCGATCTTCGATGCTATCTTGAATCGTCGAAAGGTCTTGGTGCCGAGCATAAGGGAATAAAAAACGGAGAGATCAAACTACCGAGAAACCTTCATATCCTTGCCACGATGAACACTTCCGACCAGTCGCTGTTTCCGATGGACAGCGCGTTTAAGAGGCGGTGGGAATGGGAATATGTGCCTGTGGATCCTGAGAATCCCAAGTCGCAGTTTATCATCACGATTGGTGAGAAGCGGTACAAATGGGCATCGTTCCTTATCAATGTCAACGAGCGCATCCACAAACTCTCGGATTCAGAGGACAAGCAGATGGGCAACTTCTTCATTAAGAGCGACATCGGTGTGAAAGAGTTCAAAAGCAAGGTGATGTTCTACCTCTGGAGCGAGGTGTGCAAGGAATATGAAAAATGCGGCTCGTTCTTCAAGGACAAGAACGATAATGACGCGGAGTTCACGTTCAACAGCCTTTATCCTACCAATGAAACCTCAAACAAAAGGCTTCAAGGGTTTATGGAATATCTCGGGGTCGAGGAAGCGTAATTCACCGTCAGATGAGAATACTTTTCGAAGGACAGACCTATGGTTCGGAACTATTTGAATGTTACGGCCTTGATCCCTACGTCTATTTGTCAAAGGATGGAGCCGAAGGAGTGATGCCGTTCGTAGGGTATGTATATTCATCAAAGATCAACGATGTCATATTCATCCTTCCGAAAGTGTTCCTTTTTAAAGGTGATGGAGAGATTAATGAAGAAAATGGAGCGCTGAAAATAGCTTTCGGTAAGTACGCCATAAACGATGTGGTAGAGATCACTCCGGAACATAATAATCTGAAAGCGGACGGGCTGGATCGGGTTTTGTTTGGACTTTCTACTTGGATTTACCGAGCCATAGACAGATATTCAGAACGCCACCCGGGCAGCGAGATCATCAGGCGTTCCACCATTCGTGGGGTAAATTCCAACAATGGTCAGGATTCGCAGACGCTTCTGGACACGATCCTTGCTCTGCTCGATTTTCACAAGCGGCACTCGGATTTATTCACCTACATTTCAATCATCAACTCCAGCGGTAACAACAAGATTCACTGGGGCAAGACAATCAGCAAGGTGCAACCTATAATCCAGAACGGAGAACCATTCTACGCAGAGTTCCGGAACCGTGGCAAATCTATCAACTATGATGAAGAACTAATTGTCATCTTCTATTCTGTCCTTGAATATCTCCGCACTCGTTTCTTCTTTCCGGTCCGCGCGAATCTTAATTACGAGTTGATCAAGCCGTCAAGAATTGATGCCCTGATTGAGTCCGGACGAGGTAGCCGCCTGTTGCGTTCCATCCGGCGCAAGTACTTTAAGGATGATTTGGTTCACCTTTGGAAGCTTCTCTATGCTTTCTTTGACAAATCCGAATCCATTCGTTCCGGGAAAAGCCGCGAGGAGGCTCTGCTTGCCGGCAAGTTTGACAGGGTGTTCGAGGATATGGTGGACAACCTGATAAGTGACGACATATTCGCTGATCTTAAGGAGAATGAGGATGGGAAGGAGATTGATCATATTTATAAGGACAAGTCTCTCGTGGATGACAGTCAGATTTATTACATCGGTGACAGCAAGTACTATTTCTATGGATCTGATCTTGAGGATAAATCCATCTACAAGCAATTCACCTACGCCAAGAACATCATCCAGCTCAACATCAACATATTCAATACTCCTGCCTGCGACCGCGATGAGAAGGAGCGGGGAATTATTGATGCCGTTCGCTATCGAGACCCATTGACAGAAGGTTACAATCCGACTCCGAACTTTTTTGTACGTGGCTATGTGAGAGCAGATGATCTGACTGACGGTCACGCGTGCTATACGGAGGATCGGCTTTGCGAAAACAAGCAGATCATTCAGGCGAACGCGCATTTCCCGAACCGTCCGTTTGACCGTGACACACTTGTGCTTCAGGCCTACAACATCAACTTTCTGTTTGTACTTGCTTCCTATGTCTCAAATTCAGAAGATGCCAGCACTAAGAGACGCATCCGTGACCGGTTCCGCACAGACCTTCTGAAAGTCTATAATGCCAAATATGACTTCTTCAGAGTCACACCCGTTGGAGACATCAAAGATTTCGTTGACACTCATTTCAAGGAATACAACGGCAAAATGTACCATCCTTCGAACGAACCTTTCATCTGGTTCGCGTTCGATAAGGGTACAATTGCGCTTGACGCACTTCGCAAGGCCTTTTGTGAGGAGGCATCAGTGGAGGCCGCGGCTTTGGGATAGATACTTGCGCGAAACGGTACAGGAGAAGGTGCTCTGGTGTACGAAAGGTTTTTGTCAGCTTATTTGGTACAGGAGGAATGGCTCTTGTGTACCAAGCGCACACAGACCTGCCTTTGGTACAGGGAATAGGCTTCTGAGGTACGGAATCCTCTTACTTCTGCGTTTTCTTCAGAGCGAGCTCAAAGATTGCAGGTGAAAGGTGGCAGTACCCTCCCGGGTTCTTGTCAAGATAGTTCTGGTGGTACTCCTCGGCTTTGTAGAAACAGCGAAGAGGTTGGATCTCTACGGCGGATTTCTTACCGGACTGATTCTCAAAAGAGCCAAGCACATTCTCGATTACTTCCCTATCATCATTGTTATCGTAATAGATGCCGGTGCAGTATCTCGTGCCTTCGTCCTCGCCCTGCTTGTTCAGGCTGAACGGGTCGATCATCATCAGGAACAGCCGAACGAGTTCTTCCAGAGAGATCTTGTCGGGATCATAGCGGACGTGGACACATTCGGCGTGGCCGGTCTCATCCGTATAGACTTGCTTGTAGGTCGGGGTAATCGCCCAACCATTCGCGAATCCGACTTCCGTGGAAACGACTCCGTCAACTAACTTGAAGAACTTCTGCGCGCCCCAGAAACAGCCGGCGGCGAACCAGATATCCCTTTCTTTTCCGTAGAGCAACGATGCCACCTCCTCAAGATACTTTTTGTCAATCTCATCGAATGTGTTCAGTTCCTTGCTGTCGATGTCAAGGACAGCGGCTATCCGGCCACGTTTCCAGCAAGGCACAACAATCTCGCTGCGGCTCTCGCTTGAGCAAGCAATGTGGCCGGGGAACAGCTCGACATCAGGGACAACGACAGTGCGCTCCTCATTCCAGGATGTGCCGCACACTCCCCTGCCCTTGGCGATGCGCATACAGGCCACAGGTCCTTGGAACGGCCCGAGCACCAATTCCTCCGCTGATGCCACACGATAAAAGCCGGTCCACCAGAAGCCGAACTCCCTATGAAGCATCGCCGCTATATTCGACATTCTTGCGATCTCGTCAGTCTCACCGGTAAGAAGAGCCTGAATCTGAGGCAGAAGCGCAAGATATTTCTCTTCCTTTGTCATA
>CAVKYA010000267.1:0-3949 GCA_963660255.1 Bacteroidaceae bacterium
CGGCGGTGGTGACCCAGACTTCCTTGTAGCAGGCGTTGTTGGTCTGCGGCCAGTATGGGATGTCCTCATCGCCCAGAGTGCGGATTCCGACCGGCATCTCTCCAGTTATCTCCCCGCTTGAGAAACTGTCCATCTGAGGATAGTTGTGGCCTTCCCCGTAGATCAGAGACTGGCCGAACGGATTCTTGCCGACAGTCCAGTAAAGCTGCTCTCGGGCGATTTGGAGCAGGTCCTCGTCGGCAAGGATCTTCCCGCAGATCGCCGCCGCCTTGCCTGTCGAAAGATGGACGGCGGAGTTGCCGTTGAATATTCCGAACCAGACAGGGAACCGCTTGATGTAATGGCTGCCGTCCAGCTGAACTCCTTTCCTTATCTGACTGGAATATCTTTCCGCTGCGTCCGCCGGAGGAAAAAGATGAAGGGCGTAGAAGCTTTCGGTGTCTTTCCATTCTTCCGCCTCGTAGATGCCGCTCGGAATCATTCCGTACGGAGCCGTGAAACGCATAAGGCTTTTCAGATAGTCACCGTGAAGCCGTATCGCCCCGAGCCACCTGTCATAGTCAGGAGACTCTTTCTGAGTCTCACAGAGCATAGCCAGAGCCTGCATAAAGACCTGATCCCGTGACTGATGGATGTAATGCACTATGGATCTTTTGGTCGTGTCCCTGTAGAAGAAGCCTCCCGGACAATCTCCGACCGGCTCTGTCCGTTGACACGAGAGAACATATTCAATGGCCTCGGAGGCTCTGTCGGCATATTCCTTCTTCCCTGTCAACTTGTAGAGCTGGCTGGCCGCCCAAGAGATTGTGGCCTGGAACTGGCTGCGAGATGTGTTGTAGGTGTGCTCATAAGGTTGTGTAAAGATGTCGTAGCCGTCCTTGGCGAATTTTTCGGAGGCGAAGCGGAAGTCTTCCTCGGCGATGCCACGCAGCCGCGCCTTTAATTCCTTGTCGGTGTCGGGCAGGGTCATTGCGGCGAACGCCTCGTAGCCGGAATGCAGGAAATTGTCGAACGCGTTGTTCTGCACCCTGACCGAAGTGATGTCATCAAATGTTCCGATGACCCCGTCCTGCCAGATCAGAAGCCCCATACTGCTGGCCCTGAAACCGTCGCCGAAGCGGCAGCCGATGATGAACGACAGTCCCCAGCGAGCCTCCTCAAGCATCCTTGCCGCCAGAATCGGGTTGCGGTCCTTAAGCGATGAATATGCCTCCAGAAGTGAATATGTCACATCTCCGGTCTGGAGGGTCTGCTGCGAAAGGTCTCCGGCGTCGTGCCAGCCGCCTGAATATTCAATCCTCTTTCCGTCGTGCGAGGCGAACAGGTCTTTGTGGCAAACTCCGTGGATGCCAAGCACTTCGTGGCCACAGCGCTGACTGAATATGTAGTTGAGTACCCGCCAGCGGGAATCGTCCCAGAGGTTGTCCGAGATTCTGAAGGGGCCGGTCTCTACCTCCCCGGCCTTGAGCCTGTAGGTTCCCGGTTTTTTGAGCGCGGAGAAGTCCAGGACTCCGAATGTGCCGGTTGTCGTGACGTTTTTCCTGATCCGTCCTGAATATACTACGGCACCGGATTCGGTGTCGATGACGCTGAATCTGCCTTTTGTCTTCGGACCGGTGACAGCGGTCTTTTCTCCGATTGTGCTGTAACCGGTTGTGGAATAGACAATCTGTCCCTGCGCCGGTTCCCAGCCTGAGACCTTGTCCGGATTCTGGACTTTCTGGAACGAGATTCTGTTGATGACAAATCTTGCGGAATAGTCTGACGCTCCGATGGAACTTCCTCTGTCAGTGGAACTGAATCTCAGTCCGAGGACTTGATCCCTTTGATATTCATCTATTTCCAGAAAGCATCTGTTCCAGACTCCGGGTCTCAGATTGACAAGATGTGAGCCGGACGGTCTGTTGTAACCAGACTTGGCCGGAACGTCCCCGTTGATGAATGACAGATCCACATTGACGACGCTCAGTCCCTTGCAGTCAGGATAGATCCAGAACTCGATCCGGTTGTATTCCTCCAGATTCCTGCCTCCAAGGTTGTATGTGATCTGGCATCCCCCGTAGGAGGCATAGTCCGGGTCTCCGGGCGAACCTACGGCTCGGAATCCGGGCTTTTTCCGGAATCCCATCTCAATCGGGAGCCCGGCAAGCGGTCCGGTCTCGGAAACCACCGCTTTTCTCCATCCGGCGGCCTCGTGGGAGTCAAGGGTGTCAACAGGCAGCGGACTGTGAAGGAATCCGCTTTCAATCAGTTGCTTCCGAAGCAGATCGTCATTGCAGAACGAGGTTTGTGCCTGTGACAGGGCGCAGACCACGAGGCAAGTCGTCATTGTCAGGATCCTAAGCGGTCTCATTTTTCTGTCACCCAGTCTATAGCGTTCAACAGAAGTGTTTTGAAATTGTCGTTCTCCAGCAGCTTCGGGCTGTGTCCGAACTGGAAATAGACATTGCGTGCCTTGACGGTGGTGTTGGTCCAGATGACCGGGTGGTCGCCCATCCTGATGTCCGAGGCCGGGTTGTAGGAATCCTCATCCACATTTGCCAGAACGTGGATATATTCAGCGTCCCGTGGATTTCTGTCGTAGGTGTACCATTCGTCATCCTGAATTGTGAAGACTGGATCAACATCTTTGAACAGAGGATGTTTCGTATCCTCTACACGGACGGTCCCGTCGGCAAGGGGTTCGATGTAGTTGGCGTAGCGGATTCCGCCCATAAAATTAGAGAACCATTCCCACATCCGGTAGCCGTCGAACTCTCCCAAAAGGGTGGCGTGATGGAATCCGATATAGCCTCCGAGCCCTTTTTCAACATATTCAATGAAAGCGTCTTGCGCGGCTTCGGGCCACGTGTATGGAGGGAAGTCGAGTTGGATGACGGCGTCGAAGTTCTTGAGGAAGTCGGCGTTCACATCGTTCATATTGTTGATGACTGTCACCGTGAACCCTCGTGAGGTGGAGACGCTGTCCAGCCAAGGCACGGCCACATCGGTGAACGGCTTGTGGTGTCCGCCGTTCTCGCTGACAACCAGAATATTTGTTTTGGGACTGGTGGATGTGCAGGAATATACCATTACCACAGCCAGAAAAATCAGAAAACGGGAAAGGATTTTGTTCATAGTGTTATCTATTGTTAAATTATTCAGCGGTTTGTCTCACTCTGCTGCCCCAGATGGCGTAGTAAAGTATAAATAGCTCGCAGAAGACCACGGCCAGCCACGTCATTTTCCAGCCTCCGAGTTGGTCGGCCAGGAATCCCTGAACGAGAGGCAGGACGGCTCCTCCGAACACTCCGATCATAAACACTCCGGACGCGATGGAGGTGTATTTGCCGAGTTTCTGTACCGAGAGGGTGTAGATGGCTCCCCACATAATGGAATGGAACAGTCCGATCGCCGCCAGAAGCCACGGGTTGTCAAGCACGGTCGCCAGAACCAGCAAAACGGACGCTACGGAAGTTGTGAATATGAGCTGAGCGCGTGGCGGAACCTTGTTCAAGGTGCTTCCCAACGCGCGTCCGACAAGCATCCCTCCCCAATAGAGGGTGGCGAGAAGGGCAGGGGAGGCCATCCCTTTCTCGATGGCGTACATATTCACGTTCGCTCCGACGCAGACTTCCGCTCCGACATAAAAGAATATGGCGATGACTCCCAGGGTAAGGTGTCTGAATGACCATACGCTTTTCTCCAGTTTCTCTCCGTTCTCGGCTCTTGTTCCTTGGATGTCAGGCAGGGAGAACTTCATAAGCGCAAGTGTGACGAGCACGATGACGGCGGCAAGTGAGCAGAACGGAACGGCGAGTTGTGAGACTTGGACATCCTCCATCGCCATCCCTCCGAACACGATTCCAGTGACAAAGTACGGGGCGATCGTGGTTCCGACCGAATTGGCGGTCCCTCCGATGGCCAGCCTTTGGATGGACTGCGTGCCTTTCACGTCACAGGCCACGAG
>CAVKYA010000268.1:0-3944 GCA_963660255.1 Bacteroidaceae bacterium
GTTATAGAGTCTCCTGATGGCGAGACTTCCGAGACATATTCATTCAAATACAAGGGTGACTGTCTACCGCGTGATACTCGCTCAATTGACAAATGGGGGTACTATAATGGACGTAACAACTCAACCCTGGTTCCTACAGTAACTACGTATGTGTCGGTAAGAAATTACCCGTATTGGGGAGAGAGTGTAACCGTCACAATTCCTGGCGGAGACCGTAGTCCTGACGAGGAAGCGATGCAGACAGGAATCCTAACCTCTGTGACCTATCCGACCGGAGGCCGTACGGAATTCAGCTATGAGGCTCATCGTTACATTGATGATAGTGGCAAATCACGTATGGCCGGAGGCTTGAGGATAAAGCAGATCCGTGACATCGCAGGAGACGGAAAGATACTATACCGTAATTTTCGCTACAGTACATATTCCTCAACTATTAATGGAGGCGGAGTCCGCACGGTAATCCCTCAGGATTCATCGTATCCTCCTGACACGATGTCCCTCTATTATAGAGAGACAAACTGTGCCGAGTTTGGTGGCACACTCCCAAGTGTTTGGGCAACCTATAAGGAAAGGGTTTGGATGGACAACACGATGGTAAGTCTGATCTCAGATGTGGGATCCAGTGTGAGCTATCCGTATGTTTTTGAGACAAGATCAAGTGATGCGGCGGGTAATCATACAATGGGTGTGACGGTTCACGCTTATGATATTGTGCCGGATCGTCCGATGCAGGTCAAGAAGACAAATCTCATCTATGATGACAGGTTGGAATGGCGGAGCGGTGTCAAGACCGGAGAAACTGTGTATAGGCAGGCATCAGACGGGACATTTCAGAAAGTATCGGAAATAGGATTATCATATAAAAATGACTATGACTTCGGTACTGATAGTACGGCAATCAAGCAGAGGTATGTCTATCGTTCTTGGAGACCGTATGGACTCGATGATTTCCACGTACCTGAACAATACAAAGAGATAAGTTATATAACCACCACGCTCAGTCAGGGACGTAGGCAGCCTCGATTGGTGAATGAGACGGTCATTGGGGGAAATGGCTCTGTTACAAAAACTACGACATTTACTTATGATGATCGCGGCAACGTCCGTGAAAAGGTAGAAAATGTCGGTCTGCCGGAATATTCGAACAGGATTACCACATATACCTATCCTCAGGACAAGGCTGGGGGTGTATATTCAGCGATGTCCGCCGCAGGAATGACTGGAGTTCCAGTCGAAACGAGTGTATATAAAAAATCAGTCAATGACGCGAATCTGCTGACAACCCTTTCCACCAGTTACGGATCCTACCCTTGCGCCTCAGGAACGTTTTTCGCCCCTTCGGCCAAGTCTCTTAAGATTCGCGGAGCAAGTTCCTCCGAGCGGAAGATCCTGTTCAATGAATATGACCGCAGGGGGAATCCTCTTGAGATAGAGGACACGGAGGGCAGGAAAACTGTTTATCTGTGGGGGTATAATGGGAATTATCCTGTGGCTATGGTCAAAGGCGGCGACTGGGACAGTGTCAAGGATAAGGTTGATACTTCCGGCCTCAATGATGGTGACTTTATGCAGATCCGAAAAAAGTTGGTCTCATTCAAGTTGAAATGCAGGGACGTGCCGAATATATTTATCAACACTTATGAATACAAACCTTTGATTGGCTTAGATTATCTTCAGGATCAGTCGAGAAAGATATTTAAATACGAATATGATGGTCTCGGTAGACTTTGTCAAACTTTTGTGAGGAATGGAACAACGTACAAGAATGAGTTGCTATCATCTTATTCCTACTGCTACGGATCATTAGTTGGTCGTAACCGAATCCAAGCAAGAGACTACCTAAGCGCTGATGCGACATCCTTCAAGGAGACCAACATCTATCACGATCTCCTCGGTAGACCGATTGAGACGGTTCTGACAGCAGCTTCTCCTGCTGGCAAGGACATTGTCCTTTTGAATGGATATGATGACTTCGGCAGACCGTACAGCGAGTACCGCCCTGTACCAATGACGACATCGACAGGGGCTTATTCATCCTTTTCCGCCGTTCACCCTGAGATCCTTAAATTCTACAATTGGGAAGTGTATGCTTTTTCAAAGACATTGTACGATGATTCCCCTCTTGACAGGCCGGTGGAGGAATATGGCCCTGGCTCTCCTTGGCACACAAGAGGAAAGTCCGTGAAGACTGCGTATCTTGTTAACGATGACTCGGGGCTTCTTTCGTGTTCGGGGTATCTTGTGGAATCCGACACATCTTTGACCTGCGTCGGGACTTTGCCTTCCGGAAACCTCAATGTTGTGAAGGTGACTGATGAAGACGGAAATGTCTCGTTGACGTTTACTGACAAACTTGGACATCAGACTCTGGAAAGGACTGTTGACGGCGAACAGTATCAGGACACCTATTACGTGTATGATGATTTGGGACTGCTTCGGTATGTACTAACACCGGAGGCTTCGGCCGTGATGTCTTCGTCAGGGACGTTCGGTGATTCCTCGTCTCCGTTGTCTACGCAGGCCTATGTCTACAAATATGATGGCAAAGGACGCTGCGTCAGCAAGAGGCTGCCTAGCTGCGCTCCTGTCCTTTACAGATATGATAAAGGAGATGTTCCTATTTTCTCTCAGGATGGAGAGATGAGGAAGAAAGGGAAGTGGAGTTTCTCGTTCCGAGACCTTCTTGGTCGTGAGGCTGTGAGCGGAATATGGCCTCTGCAAAACGCTCCATCATCAGTCGAGATTCCGGTGGTTGCCACATATTCTGGTTCATCCTCGCTTGGCGGTTATTCACTCAATATTCCGATACCACCTAATAATAGGCTTCTGTCTGTCAACTACTACGATGATTACTCGTTTATGGATGACCTTGTAACATCTGACACAAAACGGGTTCTGTCTTGTGACACCCTGTCCAACTATGGGATTCCGGTCGTAGGGACAGACAAATCCAAAGGGTTTCTGACAGGAACCGCTGTCTATTCCCTGACCGACCCAGCGTCCAAGACAGTATCGTCATTCTATTACGACTATCAAGGTCGTCTGATTCAGAGTCACCGCAAAGAAGCGGTTGGCGGATATGGGCATATTCATCAGTCTCTTACTTTTACTGGCAAGCCATCAAGGACAAGGGAAACGGTCGAACTTCCGGATGGCCAAGTGGATTCCCTTGTGACAGTGAGGGCTTATGACGGACAGGAGAGACTGGTCTCGGAAACGACATCTCTGAACGGCAAGTCACAGTCAGTGTCCTATGGGTATGATGAGATAGGACGCCTGGTAAGGCGGACATATGGTACAGTTGCAAACCCGTCGGCATTTACGGAAAACCTGACCTATAATATACGTGACCAGTTGACCGGATTGAATTCCAATGTGTTCAATATGTCGCTTCGGTATCAGGAACCGACACTTGGAGCAGTCCCGAAGTACAATGGAAACGTTTCCGAGTGGGAATGGAATCACGGTGCGGGAACAGAGACAAACGCCTTGTCGTTATCATACGATGGCGCTGGCCGCCTGACGGACGCACTGCGATTTATCGGTGGCGTGCAAACTAATGCCTTCAGTGAAAGGTCTATCACTTATGACAGGAATAGTAATGTCTTGACTTTGACCAGATACGGACAGAATGTGCTAACCCCTGAGGATATATTGGCATATTCGTATAATGGCAATTTGTTGAGGAATATCTCCAATAGCGGCACGTCCGGTGGTGGCGGCACCTTTACCCACGACACTAACGGCAACTTGACCAGCGACGGCCTTGCCAACTTCGACATCGTGTACAATGACCAGAATCTGACAAGCCGTATCTCATCCGGCGGAGCTATTTTGGCGGAGTATGAATATCTTGCTGATGGCACAAAACTACGCGCGGTGGACGGCAGCGGCAACGGTTATCAGTACAGAGGTTCCCTGATATACACCCAGACCGCAGGTCA
>CAVKYA010000269.1:0-2036 GCA_963660255.1 Bacteroidaceae bacterium
CCTCATCGCCACAGGATCCTGTGAACGGACAAGAGCGAGGTCAGGCTTCGTGGTGACATTGGCGTAGTCCTCGATCTCGGGGATTCTGTTTTCCTTTAGATAGCGGACATCGGCAAGGTAACGGCACTCGATCTCGTTCTTCAAGTGACTGACCAGAGTGAAGTTGCTCATATTGCGGCTCGTCACAGGAGCCGGATTGCGGACTGTCATCAGAAGATCCGGGAAGGTATATTCAAGCATCTCCGGGAACCAAGTGGCACCGGAACGTCCTGTAAGCCTGTCTTCCATCGCCTTCTGGTCAGGCGGATAGACATCGAACGAGCAGCCGTGGAATATGTTGATGCAACCCAACTCATAGTCGGCCACGCCTTCGGTCATCACCACGAACTCAGGATCGATGGCGGACATCTCGTTCTTGATCTCAGAGATGAAGTCAAGCCTGTCCTGCTCCACGACAACAGCGGGAACCGGATGGCCGTGGTCCGGTGAGTAGCAGAACATCGGGGACCTCGTGGCAAGCTGATCGTAGATGATTCCGTCAGCGCCATAGTCATAAGCCTGCTTGGCCAAAGAGATCATCCGCTTGCGCCAAACGTCACAGCTGAAGCAAGCCCTTCCGTGAGTCCTGGCTGGAGCGTCATAGTACTTGTGCCACGTCTCGGAGACCAAAGAGCCGTCCTTGCGGGCCATCGTGATGAACTTTCCGGTGTCAGGCCAGAACTGTGTGCCGTTCTGGTCAATCAGCTGGCCGTTCACGTACATTATCGTCCGGAGTCCCCTGTCACGGATGCCTTTCACGGCCTTGCGGAGAGCCTCCTCCCCACCACGCTCAGGATCAGGATAATAGTCCGGATAGAACCGGTCGTGACCACCGTGAGCCCAACCGAAAAGTCCGACGATGTCCAATCCCCTTTCCTCAGCGGCATCGCTCAACGCACCTGCGAACTCGTCATATTTCCACAGAAGTTCCTCGTTCTGTTGCTTCGTGATGGCCAGAAGCCAACCGGAGCAATCCTTGAGCCATTGAGGCTGGCGGGCATATTCAATGCAGGTGTCGAACCACGACTTGTAGCGGTCGGCGGCCTTGTGCCAGGTTCCGGAATATTCCTTTAACCTGAGTTCCGGCACTTGATATTCCTGTCCCGGGAAGCAGGTGAAAAGATGCCTCAGTGAAACAGAGAAAGTGCTGTCCGCCGAGGAATAATACACATTGAAGAATTTGGCCTTTCTAAGCGGGTCGTGGCTAGCAATGTACAAACCACGTCCGGAGGAAGAGAATGCGCACCACTGCATAGACATATTCCTTGACGGGTAACCGGCTGAAAGGGTGAATTTTCCATCCTTTTCCTTCCACTGGGTGTCCCGATCCATCGGCTGCTTCTCATCCTCTTCGGACGGGCACTTCCGGTACATCTCGCCCATCCCGAAAGGCATAAGCAGGTGGTAATCCTCAAGTTTGAAATCCAGTCCGTCCACAAACGGACCCTCAAGGCTCTTGACGACATAGTCAGGATTATCGTTGCGGACAAAGGCGTGAGCGACAAGGTCTTTCCCTTCCCTGCTCCATTTTATGTCCACTGTCATCCCAGGAATCTCCGAGCAGTCCGTCACCTTGGTTTCCTTACGGGCGCTGTCAAGGGACTCGACAGTAAGCACATAGCGGACTCCCGGCGTGACCACCGCATCCTGAGCCCTGAAACTCAACCCGTCACGGCCGCAGGCGCCCAAGAGGCACATCACGGCGGCCATTGTCAATAAAAATACTCTATTCATCAGAATGTCATTACGTTAAGTGTCACCGGCCAATGATCCGAAGCATACTTGATGCCGTTGTAGGACTGCGTCACAGTCTTGAAGGCCATACCGGTAACATTCTTGTAGAAAATGAAATCTATATTGCTCTTCTGGTCGCGTTCCTTGTCTGAAAAGCCATTGTAGCTGACGATGTTGTCAGTGCTCAAAGCCGAAACCCTGGCGTTCTTGAATCCGTTCTCAAGGTACGGCTTCAAGCTGACGGAACGGGCGTCGTTGGACTC
>CAVKYA010000269.1:2682-3930 GCA_963660255.1 Bacteroidaceae bacterium
CTCATATAATCAATTATTTAACGACAATGTCATCAAGGAAGAACCTGCGGTCACCTTCCGCTTTCCCGGCTCCCGCGCCGATGAATATCTTCGTGGCGGCGGAAACCCCGGAAATCTTCACAGTGGCGGTGTGCCATCCATAGTAGTCGCTCTCAAGAGCGCTGTCCCAGACAAGATCTCCCACAGTGCCTTCTCCGGAAGCGACCTTGACGCAGATATCATCTTTCGCTCCCACATAGCTTGAAGGCATATACAGGCAGCATTTGAACGAAACTGTCACGTCTGTCTTTCCGCTCAGGGCACCGATTTCCGGTGTGGTGACACCGTGATTGCCTGAAGAAGCTGTCCCGAACATCGCATAGCCGGTCCTGCTGAAACCGGACACCACCGTCCAACCGTCTTTTGAATATGCCAGAGTGGTCACGTTTCCAAAGTAGCGTACCTCAGCGCCAAGCATATAGTCCGTTCCGGCGGTACACTCTGAAAAATTATTGAATATCAAAGCGTCAGCCGGTTTGTCCATATTCAGTATGTCTCCGGGTGCCACATAGAATCCGAATCCGAGCTGCACTTTCGTGGCGGCGTTGGCCAATGTCTTGGTAGGTACGATCTTGATGTAAAGATTCTTTCCGGCTGTGATCTTCTTTCCTGAAGGCACCGTGAACTCGGTTCTCGTGATGCCGTTTGAGGTCGTGCTCTGGGCCTTGAATGTGTTCTTCGCCTCGGTCGCGAGGGCATCGGTGTTGTTGACCTTGTTCCAAGTGTATTCCGTAGGATTCCACGACTCTCCATCGTTGCTCCAGAAAATGTTCCACTCCTGCTGGACCTCCTTGGCCGAACTATTCAGAGAGAATGTCACGGCGACTTTTCCGGAAATGTCCTCGGCGGCAGGGCAGCTCAGCTGCCAGTAAGTTCCGTCAACATTCCATCCTGTCGAATAAAGATAGACATTGTACGGAGTTGATGTCTTGCCCTGAGCGAAAGCCATCTCGCCATCCGCGCCGCCAATCCTTTCTATGCGGCCACCGTTGGTGAACGAGACTGTCTGGCCGCTGATCGCGGCGTTCTTTATCTGAGGCGTGGTAGAGCCATCCGTAAAGTCGTAAGTACAGAACACAGGCTTGAAGAGCTTCACTCCCCCGCTTCCTATCCTGTCAAGGACAAGGCTTATGTCATCCGCTGTCCTCGGGCAAAGCTTGCCTCCGATGACGATTCCCTTGACAGAGCCGCTGTTCTCCGGAATCACTC
>CAVKYA010000270.1:0-3913 GCA_963660255.1 Bacteroidaceae bacterium
TCTTGAATACCAAATCCGGTGATAAAGTGTTGTCCTCCCGTAAACTGGCGAGTTCAGCTTCAGAACTTGCGTGAATCCGGGGACGTGAATATTTGACTGGAGATCCATTGCCTCTTGGAGAGTGTGCTCTTTCCTTGGCGGCTCATGTATGGATATTCATGGGTCGGTCCGTCACAGCATGGACTTCAATGTCGAGATCAGTGTGTCATGGAAGAGGAAGTCTTCGCGGAACTCGTAGGTGCCGTCCTTGTGGACAAGGACGTAGGTGGGGATGCCATAGATCTTGAATTTTTTGTGGGCGATCTCGTCCCACTGCTCTTCGCTCAGGCGGTAATGCACGCCTTTGATCTCCTGGATCCTTTTCTGGTACTCGGCGTACGGTGATGTCGTGTTGGCGATGTAGAGCCATACGATCCCGTCGCTCTTCAGCTCTCCGGACTTGTAAGGCCCAATGGAGTTCATTGCTATCGCACACGGACCACACCACGTGTTCCAAAAATCCACGAGGACGATCTTGCCTTTGTATGGGGCGATGATTTTGTCGAACAGTTCGTCTCCAGAGCCTTCCGGTGCGTCCTTGAATCCGAATTTGTAAATGTCGGCTTTTATGGCTTCCTCCAGCTCGGAGTATATGCTTTCCAAGATAGCGGCGGCAAAAGGATGGCAGTGTGAGGTGAACTCCCGCAATTCATCTTCGATGAACTTCTGCAATTCCTCATCCGTTATGTTTCCTGCCTTGATCCTTGGAATGTAAATCAGATCGGCATCCTTCAGGTCGTAGAGCAATTTCCCACGGTCTCCAAGGACAGCCTTCCAGTCTGCGTTTGAGTCATTCACGCCATAGACAAGATATTCAGCGTTACCTCCTTCAAGCAGCCTTGGATCGGTTATGTCGAACAATGAGTCGATTTCGGACAACAGAGCGGGTGGGAGCGTGGAGGACTTGAACGGGACATTCCCGTCCTTGGCTTTGTGGACGATTCTGTAGTTCCTTCTTCTGAGGAAGTCGGCGTTACCGAAAGCCATTACCGTCTCGTTCTTGATTTGGTACTCGTAGTACTCTTTGACACTCAATGGGATGTCTTTGGACTCCAGATCGCTCATGAGTCTGCGGTATTTTTCCTTGACCTTCCTGACATATTCCTCATCGCTCGATCTGTAGTCCGCCAGGTCGCTGTTCCAGACATCCATACTTGGAGGATTGCGCAGCCCCTCGTTGTTCGCGTAGTTGTTGAACGCCGCATAATAGCCGTCGGCATACACTTTGGGCGAAGTCTGTAGTTTGTGGTCCGGAAAATGCGCGTTCCTGACCCTCACGGCGTCGCTGAACGGGTTCACATAGACATTGACGGTCTCTCCCGGTGTGAGCAGCAGCTGAATGTCCACTTTCGTCGTGAACGTGAACGCACTCGATGGTCCGCAGATGTCGAATGTGAATGTTGCGGTGCGGGTCAAGGTATCAATGTCCCGCTCCATCTCCAAACGTTGCTGCAGCAGCCGGTTCACAATCAAGTTGACACTTTTGACGAGTCTCTCGCATCCTTCGAGATAGTGAAATATAACTGTGGTTTTTCCGGCTGAAAACTGCGGGTCGGGGAGTGGCGTGTTTCTGTCAGGGAATGTCTTCAGTTCATCAGGCAAATCCCGGAACTGTCGGATGGACTTCCTGCCGGTCAAGTCTATGCCGAATAGTTTGAAACTATCTTTGGCTTCAGACTCGATGAAGTCAATCGATTCCGTCCCCTTCGGCAGCGGAGGAAATACAAGCGCGAAAGAATCCCTTCCGTTCTCGGGCATAAAATACTTCTTCCCAGGTGTCAGGCAGCCGGAACAACCGGTCATACGCAGCTTTTTCCCGTCCTTAGCCACAATGTAAGATGAAGTGTCGATCTTTATCCAATATTTCGGACGGAACTTCGCACTGAAGTGAATCGTAGTGGAGGAATCCGTCAGAACTATGCGTCTTATGTCCAAAGTGCTGCCTGGGCGGTAAAAGTCAACGACTGGGTAGTCCAGCACTGTCGTGTCATTTGCTTTCACTTCCGTGGCGGCGCTTTTCCGGCCCGCGCCGCACGATATGAAGCATACGGTCAAAATGATAGTGGCTATCGCCACAAACGAACGGTTGTGATTTATGAATATTATCGCTGTTATTACTAATTAGAAAAAAATATCCTTTTCAAGTTATTTCCGCAATTCCCCAGTCTCAACGCAGACTTCCCAATGCCCTGTCTTATTGCTGCCGATCCTTCTCAATAATCCCGCTTTACATAGAGCGTTCACCTGGTATTTGGCACTCGCGAAAGACAAATTTTCAATATTCTCAGCCAATTCTTGCTGCGTGGCGGAAGGATGCTCTTTAATATAATTTAAGATGGAATGTTGTTTGGCGGATAATTTATCGGACGATTTATCGGACGATTTATCGGACGATTTATCGGCCATTAAAAATGCTTTATCGACTTTCAGCATCAAATCCACCTCATTCAAATCCTGCCTCTCTGTCAATTCCGGTTCAGCCCAATTCTCATCCTTCCAAGTTTTCAGGATGCTTGGAAAACCAGATCCGATGTTC
The DNA here is from genome assembly GCA_963660255.1 of Bacteroidaceae bacterium. Classification (GTDB taxonomy): domain Bacteria; phylum Bacteroidota; class Bacteroidia; order Bacteroidales; family UBA932; genus Cryptobacteroides. Next base: position 2,576 of record CAVKYA010000270.1, read on the forward strand.
TCTCCGTAGCCTATCATACGGAACATCTGCTGGATTCTCGGATTCCTTGCCTTGGTGTGCATCCCTTCGTAGATGGAGGACAAAGATATCCGCAAGATGCCTGGATTTGAAAAGAAGAAGCCATCTTCTCGCTTCTCTATCCTCAGCACACCTGTTGTCATCATATCCGCGTGTATGATGGCATTGGTGAAAGCCTCTCTGATTGCCTTATGTACAGGAGTATCATCTTCTCGAATCACTCCATTCAGACGGAAAGGGACCTTCAACCCGATCGTGAGTTTAGGATAAACCATCCTCATAAAGTTGTAAAGGTTGTTTTCCCAACGTCCGTCATAGGTAAGCCGGTCACTATATCTCTCTTCTTCCATACGATTGGTGAAATCAATGTAATCCATCCGGAAATTGTCAAAGGCCTCTCGCACGGGGAGTCCCTTGCCGAACATAAGTAACCCTGCTACGGTCAGACCTTCCCTTCGTGCTCCTCGATCTATGGCATAGCCACCCATATTAATGAGAAAGTCCTTGTCATCAATATCTTCCCATATATGGCCGGCATTCCTTAGCATAAAGGCGGTACGATAACGATGCAAAGTCGGCATATCAATATCATCCATCGTATAGCAATCCATTATCCGTCCGTCATTGCCGTCATCACTGGAGTCACGCACCATCGCTTTCCATTCTGATTCCGTGCAATGGTAATCTCCCTCATAGTTTCTTTTGTAAGTACCCTTGGCTGGATTCTCATTGACATAAACAGGACGGAAATTGTAAGGAGCTCTCGGCACGCGGATGGCAACGATATCTTTGTTATAAACTTTGATTATCTCTACATCATTGTCCATCAAGATGTTCGTATTGACCTTGCTGCTGTTCACGGTATTCCAAAACTCCTTGATCAATCTGTCGGCGTCAGTCACACCGGTTGTCAAGAACCTTTCATCATCTTTAGCATCCTTAATCTCGTCCACCCCTAACAATATAACTCCACCGTCAGTGTTGGCAAACGCGGAATATGTCTCCCAAATACTTTTGGGAAGTCCTCCTTGTGCTTTCTTGCATTCCAAATGGATGCTCTCACTTCCCGTAAGAAGTCGCTTGATCTCAGATTCAGTCATTTGCCCGAATATTGGTTCAGGCTATAAATATACGATTTTTCTTCTTAATAAATCGTAAACCTTTGGCTGAATCGCTTAATGACAGGTTGATAAAAATCCCCGAGGCCGCTTGAATTCGGTCCCGGGGATTCCTATTCAATAGTCACCTCGTTTGTTTGAGGCGGCATATTCATTAAAAGAACTCCTCTGTGTTCTTGTCGAGGTTGTCGGAGTGGTCTTC
>CAVKYA010000271.1:0-3910 GCA_963660255.1 Bacteroidaceae bacterium
TCGAGGGAGATCATCGTCTCCGTTGACTGGATGTAAGGAATGTTCTGGATCGTGTTGATCAGAATCTCCATAAGGTGGTCATTGTCAAAGCAATACGCCTTGAGAAGCAGAGCGGCCTTCCCGGTCACGAAATGGCATTCCACAATCTCGGCGATCTTCTTAAGGTTCGCCACCACCTCGGGATATTTGTCCGCCTCGGAAAGCGTGACGCTGATGAACGCGCACACATTGAGCCCCAATGCCTGAGGCTTTACGAGCAGCCTGGATCCCGTGATGACTCCGTTGGTCTCCAGTCTTTTGACTCTCTGATGAATCGCGGCTCCCGAAACACCGCACTCACGGGCGATTTCCAGGAAAGGCATCCTGGCGTTGTTGACCAAGAAAGAAAGGATCTTCTGGTCAATCTGATCGATGTGATAAGTTGCCATTGCTTTCGATTTATAACTAAACAGCCGCTAAATTATATAAAAAATCTTAAAATATCAAGATTTCTTAAAGCGACGACGCCCTTTTTCAGTCGGTTTTGAATTGTTAATGATCTCCTGACAGGCCGCTTCGGTGAGAGTGGCCGCGTCAGTTTCCTTAGGAATCTTGTAGTTCGAGCCGGCGTGCTTGATGTACGGGCCGTAACGACCGTTGATCACCTGGATGTCGCTGTCTTTATATTCAGCCATCACTGAATTGGCGGCGGTCTTGTTCAGGCCGTCCTCTATGATGGCCGCGCATTCGTCCAAAGTGATCTTGAGAGGATCCTTGCCGCGCGGGATGGAGAAATTCTTGTCGCCGTATTTTAAGAATGGACCATAAGGACCTTTTCTGGCAACTACTTGTACGCCATTATATTCCCCGACAACGCGAGGCAGCTGGAACATCTTCAAGGCTTCTTCAAGAGTGATGTTCTCGATGAGCTGATCCTTTCCGAGGGAGGCGTACTGGGCTTTCTCGCCCTCGCCCTTCTGTATGTAAGGTCCGAACTTGCCGAATTTCGCGGTGATGACGTTGCCTTCCGCGTCCGTGCCGAGCTCTTTGGACACGTGGCTGTAGTTGCCGTCGTGGAGCACCTCGTCCACCTTCTTGTGGAAAGGCGTGTAGAAAGCCCCGATGACATCGTTCCAGACAAGATTTCCGTCCGCGATCTGGTCGAACTCCTTCTCGACGTTCGCCGTGAAGTCGTAGCCCATAATGTCGGTGAAATTCTTCTCAAGGTAGTCTGTGACGATCATTCCGATCTCCTGCGGGAGCAGTCTGCCCCTTTCGGCTCCTACTGTCTCGGTCTTCGTGATTTCGGAGATATTCCCGTTCTTCAGCGCCAAGTCGTTGACTGTGACTTTCCTGCCTTCCTTGTCACCTTTGACGATGTAGCCTCGGCCGGTGGTCAGCGTGGCGATGGTCGGGGCGTAGGTGGAAGGACGGCCGATTCCGAGTTCCTCAAGCTTCTTCACCAAAGTGGCCTCTGAATATCTCGGCGGCGCCGCTGTGAACTTGCACTCCGCGTTCATTCCCTTTTCCTCCATCGCGGTTCCGACCTGAAGATCCGGGAGCATAACCTCCTCTTCCTCAGCTTCCTGATTGTCTGTGCCTTCGATATATAATCTAAGGAATCCGTCGAACAGGACCTGTGTGGCCTGCGCGTTGAACTTCTCGGCTCTCTTGTCCGAAGCCACCCTCAAAGTGGTGTTGAGAACCTTAGCGTCAGCCATCTGCGACGCCACGGTCCTCTTCCAGATGAGGTTGTAGAGCTTCTGCTCCTGCGCCGTGCCCTCGATCTCCGTGTTGTCTATGTATGTCGGGCGGATGGCCTCGTGAGCTTCCTGGGCGCCCTTGCTGTGGGTCTTGAACTGGCGTGTCTTGGAATATTCAGGACCGAAGTTTCCGGTGATGAATTTCTTCGCCGCGCCGAGGGCCAGGGTGGAAAGGTTCGTGGAGTCGGTTCTCATATAGGTGATGAGACCTCTTTCGTAAAGGCTCTGGGCCACCCTCATCGTCATACTTACAGGGAAACGCAGCTTCCTTGCGGCCTCCTGCTGGAGAGTCGAAGTCGTGAACGGAGCGGCGGGGAAACGTGTGGCCTCTTTCTTCTCCACATCGGAGACCGAGAAGTTCGCTCCGACGCAGTCCTGGAGGAACGCTCTCGCCTCGTCGATTGTCTTGAATTTCGTGTCCAGGACGGCTTTTACCTTGACCGCCGCCGGGAATCCTGCCGGATGGAAGAACGCCTCGACCTTGTAGAAGGCCTCGTTCTCGAACGCCATAATCTCTTTCTCCCTCTCGACCACAAGTCTCAGGGCCACGGACTGCACACGTCCCGCCGAGAGCTTAGGCTGGATCTTTCTCCAAAGGACCGGTGAGAGCTCGAAGCCCACAAGCCTGTCCAGTACCCTGCGCGCCTGCTGGGCGTTCACGAGGTTCATATCAATGGAACGAGGGTTCTGCACGGCGTTCACGATAGCGTCCTTGGTGATCTCGTGGAAAACGATTCTCCTTGTCTGTGCCTCATTAAGTCCGAGAGTCTCGAAGAGGTGCCAGGAGATGGCCTCTCCCTCTCGGTCCTCATCGGACGCAAGCCACACTGTGGAAGCGCTTGCCGCCGCCTTCTTGAGCTCCGCCACGACCTTCTTCTTGTCGGAAGGTATGACATATTCAGGAGTGAAGTTCCTTTCCACATCCACGCTCAGCTTCTTGTCCTGAAGATCCCTGATGTGACCGAAACTGGACTTGACCACATAGCCGTTGCCCAGGAATTTCTGTATAGTCTTGGCTTTGGCCGGAGACTCGACGATAACTAGATTGTCTGCCATATTGTTCTATTTTACAGGCCTTTCATAGATAGTTTGCCATTTCAATCTGCAAAGTAAGCCACAAACTGGGCAATTTTCCAAATTTTGTTATAAATTTGTCTTTATTATGACCGACTCGACTCGAAAGAAAATAATCAAGTGGTTCTGGATCGTGGTGACGTTTCCGGTGCTGCTTCTCGTCTTTATGATACTCCTTGTCTGGATGTTCGCCGACATCCCGTCTTTCAAGGATCTGGAGAACCCTGACAACAAGCTGGCCACGCAGGTCATCGCGGAGGACGGGGAGATTCTGACGACATTCCACATCGAGAACAGGACCTATGTATCCTACGACGAGATCTCGCCTAATCTTGTGCACGCCGCCGTCGCCACGGAGGATGTGCGTTTCTACAAGCATTCCGGAATTGATTTCAAGGGACTTGGACGTGTGTTTTTCAAGACGATCCTGCTTCATAACTCCAGTCAGGGAGGTGGCAGCACGATCACCCAGCAGCTGGCGAAGACCCTCTACCCGAGGGCGGATGTCGGCCGTAAGATTCCTGGAATATATCACGCCAAGATGGTGTGGATCAAGCTGAAGGAGTGGATAACCGCCGTGAAGCTGGAAAGGGATTACACCAAGGATGAGATTATGACGATGTACCTCAACTCCATATTCTTCGGCAGCGGGGCGTACGGTGTGCGTTCGGCTTCAGAGACCTTCTTCGGGAAGCTCCCGTCGGAACTGACCGTGGAGGAGAGCGCTATGCTTGTGGGAATGGTGAACAAGCCGACAAGGTACAATCCGGCCATCAATCCGGACAAGGCCTTGACCAGAAGGAACTTCGTGATCGGCCAGATGGAGAAGGCCGGTTATCTAGACAAGTCACAGAGGGATTCCATCCGCCTGATTCCTATAGAGTTGAACTATGAGGTTCAGGACCACAACGCCGGTCTGGCTCCGTATTTCAGGGATATGGTCCGCCGTGTGATGAACGCCAAGAAGCCTCGCAGGTCTGACTATACTATGGTTGAGGACTATTCCGCCGACTCACTCGCTTGGGCGACGGATGATCTTTACGGCTGGCTTGAGAAGAACAAGAAGGCCGACGGCAGCAAGTATGACCTTGACA
>CAVKYA010000272.1:0-3902 GCA_963660255.1 Bacteroidaceae bacterium
TCCCAAGAGTGCAGAATGCACTCTTGGGAAGCAAAAGAGGCCTAAAGTGTTACCGAAGGGAATACAGGATCTATTCACGGAATCGATATCGTGAATTGCGAAGCAGGAGGAAGATTTTTTACCTAAAAGAACATTTCAAAGGAATCAAAACAGCAAGTTTAAAGTGCATAATTCCGATTAATTATCAGCAAACTGCCCAATAAGAACCTTACGGTTTGCAATAGTTTGAATGTTAGTACGATACGCCAAAACTTAGTCAACAGGTGGATGGCTCCCTTCTCAAAACCTTGTACGGCAAGGGCATTCCTGCATCGTTCAGGGATAATTTTTCCACCACGGTTCCTGTCTTTGAGGCGGACTGGAAGGCGAATCTGGATAAGTTCAAAAGATAAATCTAAGTAACTATATAGAGGTTGACTAACTTTTATCGTATAACATTGATGTTTAATCAATTACTGCTGAGCTTCGTTTCTGTGACTGGCTGGGATTTGTAATTGGTTGTAAACCAGTCGTGAATGTTAAATGTGGAACTTATTTCAGAGATTGCCAGAGGGTGGTCTCCGTTAATGGCTTGGGGGTGGGGGAGTCAAAGGTGGAGGCGAAGAGGGATGGGCTGGCGGCTACTGAGTAGGTTTGTGCATCGGCATTGAAACGGATCATAAAATGCTCAGGGGTCGCGAGTTTCCGGGCGGAGGCGAAACCGGAGTTTATGTAGGTTTTCAGCGAACTGCGGTGCCGGAGGATGCTTTGGATATATTCAAGGAAATCCTTCTTTTGACTGTCTTTGGTTGAGAACGAACTGTAGATGGTGATCGTGTCGAGGATCACGCGGGCATATTCATTGTCATTTACGGCGAGATATTCTTTGAGACGAGAGAGGTTGAAATCTCCGGATGAGGTGAGATATTCATTGATGTCCAATGCTTTGAGGAATGAGATGGCTTTGTTGAAGTCGGTCTGGGATATTCCTTTGGCACCTCGGCTCAACAGAAGCAGGTAGAGGGTTTTCGCCTGTGGGGCGGACTTGAACCTGATGATGTCGCCTGACTCGAGGATGAAGTCGCCTTTCGTGTTGATTGTGATCGGGTTTGATGTTTTCGCCTCGGCACTGAGGTAGTCGTACAGGAACTTGTGGTAGCCTTTGTAAGAGAGGAGGTCGCGGCGTTCGTCGAAGCGGGAGACGAAGGCAAGGATCCGCTTTTTCACTTCGGACGAGAGGTCGATGCAGAGGAAGTCCACCGTCCGGCGTATCGTGTCGCTGTCGTCGAGGATGTGGCTGTCCCGGATTTTGACCAGCAGGAAGGCTGTGTACGGAATACGCTCAGGATCAATGCCAAATCTTGAAAGGATGAGGTGGTAGAACGTTCTTGTGTCAAGGGGGGCCAGTGATTCCTTCAGGTTGTTCAGCTTGATTTTATCCCCGGCCGGCATCAGGTATTCCATCGAACGCTTGAGAAGTCCGAATTTGTCGCCCTCGTCAAGGTGACGGTCGAACTCGCGGAGGATGTCCGGAAGGTAGAATAGTTCGATTCCGATGTCGCCGAACGCCTTTGAGATGAGCAGGTTGTCGTACTTGTCATCGAGAACCACATGCGCTGCTTCCGAGACCTTGCTCTCAAGGAAAACAATCTGTTTTTCAGGTACTTCCGATTCGGTGGCGGTCGCGGACAGTATTCTGCACCAATCTCTGGATCCGCTGTCGCAGGACATTGAGATTGAGGACAGCAGCAGATTCTCCTCGAAGTCGATGTCGTTGTCGGAACGCATTATCTTGTTGAAAAGGCTGATGATCCGCTCAGTTGAATCTTCGTCCAGATCCTTGAGGCAGTCCACCGCACTTTCCAGAGAAAGGTAGTGAATTAGATCAAGTTCCTCCTGGCCAAGCCCGAGTCCGGACTGCAATCCGTCCAGGACCGCGACCTCTTTCGCGTGAATCCTGTTGTCGGCCTTTACCAGCTCGACCGCGAGCTTCATCACCGCCCGCCGCTGAGTCCCGCTGAGGTTTATGGAATCAAGGTCTTGCATTATTGATCCTCCGATGGTTGCAAAGATAAGTCTAACTGTTCAGAAATCCAATTCCTTTACTCAGTTCCCGTTGAATTATGCCCTGGTTCATTTTTGAACAGACTTATGCACTTCAGACTTGCGCTTATGATATGCTTATCATTTATGACCATCAAGTCTAAGGAACTGTTTTGAATATGTTGTTCCGGCTGGATGATAATATGGCAAAATTTTTGATTCATTTCAGACTTCATTAACCTGAGATCCAATGAGAAAGATATTATTTTGCTTCATCCTCAGTGTGGCTGCAGTCTGTAATTGGACTGTCGGCAACGCTGAAGTCGCTGATACTGAAGTTGCTATGATTCAGAATTGGAGAGCCACGGCTCGTCCTGCGGGAAGCTACAAGGCATCACGCGATAAATATGTAAGGCTCGGGATTAATTTCTTATGGGACTATGGAGTCTTAAGTGAGAATGAAACTGAATATGGGGTATTCCCGTTTTCTGTCGGTCTCGGCGGATTGGTCCGGATCGGGAAGCCGCAGAACACTTTTAATGTCACCACAGGTGTCAGGGCCATAATGTCACACGTAAGAATAGAGCACGGCTATCTGGCTGAGGACACCTCCTCTACAAGGCTCACTGTCGGCGAAGTTGTGATTCCAGCCGAGCTGAATTGGAATTTCTTCACCGCCGAGGAGGGCAGTATGTATTTGGGCGCTGGTTATCTGTATGGTTTCCAGAAATCCCGAGCCTACAAGATCTCATTCGGTTCCAACATAGGCCGGAGCGATCTGAGCCTTTACTATATTCATTATCTGAAAGGACCGTTTCGGCACTATGACAATGTCTCACCGTTCATAGGAATGAGTTACACTTACTATTTTTAGGCTCTGTCCGAATCTGCTCGATTTGAATGGCTGGACTCCCAGAAAGAGGGCTTGTTCCTCTAAGGGAATATTTTGGCGGGATTTGTCGCCGAAGGCCACCGGCTGTTGCCGGATGGGGGGGGAGAATATTACAGTGAAGTGAGCGGTTGATGCGGTCGCTGAGCCTGCCGAAGTATTTGACACTCAAATGAGAAGGGTGACAAGGGCGGCCGCGGGATCAATCGCGGTGACCGATGCTCTGATTGAGATGCCAAGTTATACGGTCACTGAGCTTGTCGAAGTGACCGTACACGGTGGCGGGAGAGCGGAATTGGCGTAAAATGTAAATGCTTGTTAATGAATATGTACGTAAACGCCGCCCTCTGAATTTGACCGGTGGCTTTACGTAACTCCAACAGAATCAATTGGTGACACTCCACATTGTGATATTCAGAGAGTTGTGATTATCTTCCGGATGGACGGCAAAAAGTTGGAGAGGCAGCTGTTGCCATCGGACTGCCGAGCGGTTCGGTATGGTCAGCGGTCGGTAAGAGCGCGGCCGCAGAACATGCCGATGTGACAAGAGATGTCGGGCGACGATTCTGGCCGAAAACGTTGCCTGAGAGTGTCATCTGCCACTCTTCGGGAACGATTTGGCGGGATTTTGTCGCCGAAGACCGCCATTGCAAGATTGGAACGAAGAATATTGAAGAGAAGTGAGCGGTTAAGGGCACTGAACCTGCCGAAGTAGCTGACACTCAAATGGGAAGTGTGACAAGGGCGGCCGCGGGGCCAATCGCGGTGACCGATGCTCTGATTGAGAGGCCAAGTTATACGGTCACAGAGCCTGTCGAAGTGACCATACACGGCGGCAGGAGAGCGGAATTGGCGTGAAATGTAAATGGTTGTTAGTGAATATGTTCGAGAATGCCGCCCTCTAAATTTGACTGGCGGGTTTACGTAACTTAAACAGAATCAATTGGTGGTGCTCCACATTGTGATATTCAGAGAGTTGCGATTTCTTGCC
>CAVKYA010000273.1:0-3899 GCA_963660255.1 Bacteroidaceae bacterium
AACTTTCGCTATTTTCCTAATATTCAATTAATTAAATTTTATCGAACTCACGTTAAATAATTAGGGTATGGCAATCACATTCAGCATAGTGGCGATCATCGCGCTCATCATATTCATTCTGCTCTATATAAAAGAGAATGAGAAATGCAAGACGCGGAAATATGACAATGAGAAATTGAAAAAGGAGGCTGCGCAAAGGAGCGTGGCAAATGCGGCATCGCACAGTGAGTATGACGGCTGGGATCTGATTATAGAGGCGATACAGGACAATGGGTTTGTGCCGGAGGCCGATGGAACTTGGATTTACTTCAAGAGGCAGGGGGAAATGTATAGAGTTGACACAGGGCATCTGCCAATGTTCATAATCATGAGGCATTACGACTTGGACAAGAATGAATGGGATATGGAACTATTACACCAAGCGGCGCACAAGGTTTCTGATGAAATCGTTATGGCAAAAGTGCTGTTCACTGGCGAGGATGAGGACGGTATCTCTTTTCAGCTCATTTCCTTCGAGGATGATTATGGGCATCTGAAAGATTTCCTCTGCCGGTACTTAAGCATAATCGATGAATCCTATGCCCGCTTATTCGATGAGTACAACGAACTTGAAAAGAGAAGAAGCGAGACTCTGCCTACAGACCACAGATTATCTTTGAATATGACCGATTCAAAAAAGGTTGTGTCGTAGTGAGCCACATGGGATGATATATTTTTACAAACCACGGCCGTGCGACAATGCCATGGAGATGCCTACAGGACATATTGCACGGCCAACCCTGCATTTGAGGAGGGATCGGCCGTACAGAAGGGACTACAGAGGGGCATAAGGCAGGTAACAAGGCCGTGGTTTACAAAAGTGAGGTAATTGAGAGATAATATATAAGTTAACAGGAATATGAAAGGATTCTTAACATCGAAGCGCGACGGGACTGTCGGGCTGACGGGCAAGTGTGGTTGGAAATTCTTGAGGGTGGCGGGGCTGCTCTCTGTGGCGTTTATGGGGATAGGGGGTTGCGTCAGCGGTTATCGTTTTTATCTGGCGGGATACTGGATCCAGTCGAATCCGACAACAATCACGGTTACTATCTGGTTCACTGTGATGGGGATGATGTTGGCTCAGCTTCTGCGGCCATCCAAGAGGGTCACAAGGATTATGGGCTGTCTGGCACTCGCGTGCATCATCGTTTGCATAGCGCTCAATTACATACATTTCGGAATACACACATCCCTTCAGTCCGTGAATATTCCTTGGTTCCATGTCGTTTTTCTGTTTGTCATTCTCTTAAGCGTATGCTTGGGGGCTTATATTCAGAATGAGTTTGGAGCGGGACTTTATCGGGGACGGAGAGTGAAGATCGCGCTCATTACCTTGGTGGCAATGATAGGGATAATGGCACTTATACGGAGCTTAAAGACACTTGAACTCAGTGCGTTTGCACGATCATCAATATGTTCTTTCAATATTCTTGCATTGATATTCATTCCCCTTTCCGCCGCCGTGCTGTTCAGAAGCCGCGTCGCATATCGGCTGACAAGGCCGCTGGTGGTCAAATTCGTCCTTTTGCTGCTGGCGTTGGTTCCGCTGGCGCTTGTTTTTGAGACTTGCGACATTCTTACGATGATTGTGTTCCTGTCCCCTTACATTATCGCACTGGCCGCTTCCGCACCGACTCTTGTCCGCCGGATGGTGGAAGATTTGGAATGGTTCTGATATCGAGAGGATTCCATAGGAAAACATATCATATTCATCTTTGTTTGCAGACATACAATGAAAAAGATTATATTCCTTTTAATTTGCTGTTTCGTCAGTTTTAACGTCAACGCGCAATGGCATAAAAAATATCTTTCTGGTGATGAATCAAAAAGAATTCCACCTGAATGGAGTTACATCTATGATGCCGGAGACAAATCCATTGTTATTTCAGAATCAGGGATGTTGATGATAGTTGTAAATGAACAACAATCCTTTTTAACAAAGGGCGACGGAATGGTTCCTGTTTCAGTTGAGATGTATGAAAATGGGGCTCTAATCAAGAAAGGGAAGTTTGCTTTTGCCATACTTCCAGAAAAGCACGCATGTGGATCTTCTGGCTTTAAAGAGCACTTGGATTCAATTAGAACCAAAGGAGCGGTAATTCGGGTTGTCGCTCCGATATACAGTAATTTTGATTTTGATGTGACCACCACAGAGATGCATGAAAATGTAATTCTTCATCAGTTTGGTTCAACGGAAAAAGAGGCAAAGACTGTTTGTGACACGATTCCGCGGAAGCCGCAAAAGGGATTGGTCGAGAGGCCGAGGCTGCTGGGGCGTGCCGGGGAACTGGGGTTCAAGTACAATGGGTTGTTCGGAAGAATTGCTCGCTGGGAAGACAGGCATAAAGACATTGCACCCGATTTACCGCCACTTAAAGGAATGAAATACAGGACTTTCACAACACGCCTTCCCAAAGCGCGAAGTTTTTCCAGAGATATTCTTGCGGTTCGATGCCCTGAGAATGACACTCTGCTGAGTTGGGCGGCGAATATGGTAGCACCAAGATATGGTGTCGCCATTCAGCCCGGCAAAAGATTCAAGTCGTCTGGAGACATCGCGGATTTTGTAATGGACAATAAGATCGCTTCTGACAAACGCATCGCTTCTTACAAAGACATTGATAAGGAATTTATTGTGGAAGACTGGGACTTCAACGAACAGGAAGGAATACTCGTAGCCGACGTGTGGCATTCCGGAGACATCTTCACATTCTTCTATTCGTCGTGGATTGACTCTGGCTGCCATCTCAGCACGAGAGAATCTTGGTTTACGATAAACGCTGTCACGGGCAAGGAATATACCCTGTTCGATTTCATAGACAAGCGGGACGAGGCGGCGTTGATTGATCTTGTTGTAAAATATCTGTGGAATCACCACGACCGTTGGGTTGACTTATACCCAGATAGGTTTCAGGAGTATCCTGAATGGCTGACAAATTATAGCGGGGCCGCCTTGACCAAGAACGGCCTGATTGTCTATTATCACGCCCCTTGGATCGGATGCTACGCCGACGGCCAGTTCAACGCCGTAATCCCTTACGAAGAACTCGAATCGCTGCCGCACGGGTTGCGGATGGATGTTCGGTGAGTTTCAGCTGAAATGGCAAGCCTGAGATGTCATAACTGATTTAGATTGAACTACTATGAATCTGTATCTTGACATAGACGGGGTGCTGCTGGATTACGCGACAGACGCTCCGGCTGAAAACGCTGCCATATTCATTGATTTTATAATCAGTGAGTTCGACTGTCTTTGGCTCACAACACACTGCCAAGGGGACTCCGCGGCGGCTGTTGAATATTTAGCCGAATATTTTCCTCCTGAGGTGATAGCCAAGCTCAAAGTGGTCAAGCCTACGGTTTGGCGTACACTAAAGACAGATGGCATAGATTTCAGCAAGCCGTTCATTTGGCTGGACGACTGCCCGTTTCAGGCAGAAATAGAGGTCCTTGATTCCAAAGGCGCATCAGATTCCTTGTTCAAGGTGAATCTTGGAAACAAGGATGAGCTTCTTGGTGTAATCGAGTTCTTGAAAAAGAGAATAATCGGACAGAAACGCACTTATTAACCTTGAAAAAGCGAACAAAAGTATGATCAAGAGAAAGATTGACAATAAGATAGAGAATTTTGACAGTACCGTAGAGATAGATTTTGTTATGACCTACAAGGAATCCCGTAAAGAGATACCGACACCACACATGTTTCTTTATTTTTATTTATATTTGCGGTAATTATTACCGCTATGGCTACAAAAATTAAAAGAATACTAAGTTCAGTCCCACCAGACTCACTGTTCTTCTCTTCTTGGCTTGCAGAACAAGGCATCGACAGAAAAGAGCAGACTCTGTATGTCAGAAGC
>CAVKYA010000274.1:0-3864 GCA_963660255.1 Bacteroidaceae bacterium
GCTCCTCGCTCTTCTTTACCTCGACCTTGAGGATCTGCCAGGTACCGGCCTTCTTGCTCTCGTCACTGACGTACTTGAAGGCGATCTGGATGACTGAGCCGATGTAAGAGTCGAGCTTGACTTCCTCGGAGGTCATAACCTCTGAGCCAAGGGTCTCAGGATAAGAGAATGTGATGGATGCCGGAGTCCAGTCACCACCGTCCTTTCTGATCAGGACAGAAGTCTGCTCCTTAGCCACATCAACACTGACGAAGTCCCTAACGATGTGGTCGAACACGAGGATAGGTTTCTCGGCGTTCTTAAGGTCGATCTTCTCTGTGTAAAGAGTCGCCTCGGTCGTGTAGTCAGCGTTCTTGTAGCCGGAAGCTCTCCAACCTGTGGAGGCGCTCCAAGACCAAAGAGCATCGAAAGCAAGCGGGAATATGGCGTTGTTGACAATGACTCCGTTCTCCGCCGTCTTATAGTCAGCAGTGTAAGGGAATGCCTTTGTCGCGGCGGTGTCAGGGTTTGGCTCTGAATATTCCTCATACTTCACAAGGTATGCATAGACAACCTTGCCACCCTCGTAGTAGCCGATGATGGTGACGGTGCCACGCTCCTTTACATTGTCAAGTTTGCCTCCCTGTGTGCCATAAGCTACTTCGGAAGCGCTGAGGCCGGCGACCTGGACGGAACCGGTTCCGTCAACGAGGTTGAACGAGCCGTCAGACTTGAGACTCTTCACGGTTCCGGTGAGTTGGAAGCGCTGGTACTTGTAGATGTTGGTCAATTTTGTCATAGACGAAACATCGACAGTCTGTACCTCAGGAATATACGCTTCCTGATTAATGGTCAGTTTCGAGGTGAGAGTACCATCAACCTGCTTGAATGTAACGGTGGCGGTACGCTCCTCGCCTTCATTCTTGCCGACAGTCACTTTCACAGGCTGAAGCTCTTTGGAAGGATCTCCCGCCATTGGTTCTACAGTCACCCAGGACGCTGAATTTTCGGCAGTCCATTTGACTGTCGCGGTGAGGTTGACGGTCTCGGAACCGCCCTCAACCTTGAAATTCAACTCACCCGGTTTAACAGCTACTGTAGGATCACCGTAATCGGGATCCTTTTCGCAGGAGGAGAACGCGAATGTCGCGAGGACCGCTGCGGCCAGTGTTAACAAGTGTGATTTCATTGTGAATAAAATTTGTGATTAGAGATTAATATTTAGTTTCTTACGAAGTACATACTCTCGGTGTTGCTTCCGTTGTAGTTCGCCTGATAGATCACATCATAGCTGCCGGCTATCGAAGACTTATCTGTGGATGTGGCCTTAGGAATCGAGATACCGCAGATGTAGTATTTCCCGTTACTGGTCTTCTGGCCTGCACCATAATACTGATACTTCATAGTCCTCTGGTCTCCACTGACATCGAACCAAAGCCACTCATAGTTGGTGTCAGAGAAAGCCTTGTCTCCAGGGGCGAAGTTGTAACCACTCCAATAACCTTCGGAGCATTCCGGAATATAGGCGCAGAATTTCCCGTCGGCGGCCTTCTGTGCTGAACGGCGGTCAAAGAACACACCGAATAGGACAACCTTCCCTTCATAGTCTATCTCAACACAGCCATCCAGAACTGAATCAAAGTACAATCCCTTAATACCAATGTTGTTTGTGTGTTCGGTACCAGAAGCATTTTTCAGCGTTTCTTTTTTTAACGGCTCACCGAATGTCACAACTGTGGCGTTCGCGATATTCTCTTTTGCAGCATTATCATTGCTTCCACTTAGAGTCCCATTAGGGTTGAACCTCTTGGAATACAGCGTCCAGCTGCCTTTGAAGTCCTCTACCGAAATCTGGGTCACTGAATATGCCTCACCATTTGGAAGCGCAACGGTAGCCGTCCTTGGTTTGCCGGTGGTGTTGGCGGTCCAAGAGAGCGTGCCATTTGAATATGTTAGCCAACCTTCCGAAGCGTTACCAGTGCCACCAGAGACAGCCTTGCTTCCGGCCTTGTCATCAATCCAGAGGCTGTTGGTGGTCGCTCCGACAACGAAAGTCTTTGTCAGAGGCGTCGCAGCTGCATCCCAAGAGTCGAAAGCCTCAAGGGTCAGCTCGTATGTTCCGTCCGTGACGTTACCGAGAGAACGGCTCCACTCCTTCTTCATTCCGGAAGTCTTGGCGCTCTTGTAGAAGTCCGCCAGAATCTTCTTGGTTGTGACAACTGTCCCACCTTTCTTGAGAGTCAGCACGTAGTGATGAACAAACTCGTCGTCCGTACCGGCTGCCCATTTGGCTGTGGCAATTCCATCGACGACATCCACACTGAGTGTTGACAGCGACGGAGCGGCGTTGGCGAGACTGCGGGTCGTGTGATTATACTTCGTGAGATGCCCCTTGTCGGATGTCGGATAGGAGGACACGATAGGATCCCCGATGACATCATTGTTATAGAAGTCCATCCTCAGCACGCGCATATTACCGCTGGCATCGAACTGGAGCAGGTTGCCCTGCGAGAAGTCGTTGCAGTCCTGCATCACAGTGGCGCTGGACATATCCTCGTACTTGCCGTTCTCAAGGGCCATATAACGTACAGAGGCACATCCGAAGACGGAGAAGTCGCCCTGCCATACGCTGCGTGGATCATTGAGAGGGAAATGAAGATGGCCGCCAAACACAATAGCCTGAGGGTACTTCCTCAGAATAGGTGTCAACGCGTCGGTCGCCCAGTAATGCGGATAACCGGACTCCCATATTCCTCCCTCCTCACCGAGACGGCTGCCATAAACGGTGTTCTTGATCATAGGATGTGTGAGCACGATGACATATTTCTCCGGCTCCGCCGAAGTGATGGCGGCCAACTGGTTGTCAAGCCAAGTGACAGCCGTAGGGTCATAAGTAATAGGGCTGTCGCCGTTCGGAGATATCGTAAGAATATGATAGTCACCGATGACGCAGTGACGAGCCTCGTACTTCGTCCTCATTTCTTGGTCCTGATCCGTCTGGAAATAATCGTCACCGAACATATTCCTCATATAAGCAACGTCAGAGGCCATTGTGGATGCCCAGGCATAGTTAGGGACATCGTGGTTGCCGATCGTGTAAATCATCGGAGTCTTCTTCACATCTATTTCGGATTCAAGGGTCGATTTGAAGAGGCTCAACTGAGAATTGCTCGGCTGATCGATAAGGTCACCGACAACAAGGACTCCGGCCATCCCGTTGGAATCGTTCTCAAGAGTCTTGACCTTGAGTTGCTGAAGGGCGGATTTCCACTTGTTCGCCTGTGTCTGCTGATTGATGTGCACGTCGCTGACCACACCAAGTGAAAGGACAATGTTGCTTGCGTCAAAGTTCTTTGTCTTGACTGACGGCTTTGTGATGACGAACTTGGCTGCGTTGTAGATCTTCCCTTTCTCCACAGTGAGTGAAGAATTGTTTTTGGAGTAGCCGATCTCCTTCCCTGCGTTGTTATACACCCTAAGGGTATAACCCTGAGTGAGTTTAAGCCCAGGATAAAGCCCGAACCAACAGGTCTTTCCCGGCTCGACGGTCTTCTTCAAAGAAGTCGTGGACTCAAATGTAGGCGTTGTGTTGCCGTTGACATTCTGACTGCTGAAGGACACAAGCATATTCTTGCAGATCCTTTCAGAATTGTTGCCCTCAAGCACCACATAAGAAGACGCAGGCTCGTCAACCTTGAAAGAGATGAGTGAGAATATGTTCTTGAAGACAAACGTGCCGGAACCGTCAGTGCAGCTTGCCACGGTGACAGTAGGTTTCTCGATAGAGTTCCCGTCAAGGTTGCCGGTTGACCAGTTGGCTTTCTGGTAGCCGTCTATTCCAGTGCTTGGAATCATCGCATAGTAGCCTGAAGCACCGGCAGGAAT
>CAVKYA010000275.1:0-2291 GCA_963660255.1 Bacteroidaceae bacterium
ATTGTGATCGGGGTAATAGTTTCATCAATGTTCCGTCGGAGATACAGTCTGCCGCTGCTTCCCGGAAGGGAGTAATGGAACTCGTCCAATGCCACATCAACAGCTTGGGTATATATGGCATTAAGCTGTTCGTATGACAACGAATCACTCAATGCCAGTTTTGACCAATAGTTTGTCTCGTCCGCAACGCCATTGATTGATCTGGACAATAATGGTCCGGTCGAGAGACTCCAACCGTCCCCAAGCCAATGACTGGAGCGCATATTAGGCTTAAGCCCAGAGGCGTGATAGTTCAAGGTTATCGGAATCCGTATGTCACCGTCAACTATCTCATATAGTGGAATGCTTGTCTTTACCAGACCGTTGCACAAATCCACAGGATAAGTGATGTACTTGGTAAGCTCGGACGCGACAGGGGAAGGTGGTATGACGCTCGAATGCGTAAGTTCCGGAATCTGGGCAAAGGCTTGTGTGAAAACAAGCGACAACTGCGAGATGATGATGAGAATGGCTTTTTTCATAATATTGGCTTTATGTTTCTTGGTTATCTTTTGTCACATTGATAGTTAACTGGCTGTAAGATACGAATTATTTCAATATTACAAACGAGATATAAGAAAATAATTATGGCCGGCTATCAAACTTGCTCAATTTTCTGATTGAAGAAGTCTGATGACCATCCCTCACACTATGCGAAATATTCATCCTTGAAATTGACGCGGGATCACCAATTGTCTGCCATAATTACTTGCTTTACAGACCTTTCTCTTTTCCATTCACTTCCCAATGTCCACTGTAGCCACTTCCTACATATCTTATATGTGGCATTTTGGCAATGTGACGTTTGATTGTTCTTATTCCTTTTTTTGACAGAGACGCCAACTCTTCAGTCGTAATTTCAGGATAAGCAGTCACTTGACATTCAATCCATTTATCCAAGTCATCTACTTGAGTGCCACCTTGAGTGCCACCTTGAATCTCATCATCAATGTCTGTTTCCACATCAGGATGTCCCTCTTTCCAAACCTCTATGATATTTGGGAAGGTAATGGTGAACTGGGATCTATCAGAGAAAAACGATGGAAGCATTCTTTCGCTGAAGTATGGCAGCGACTTGATAGGATTGATTATCTTTCCCATACCCGAACCTTTGCGCTCCATATATCCCAGTTGGGCAAATACATCCGCTATTACAGGATTACGTCTCACGGATGGGATTTCCTCTATATTCATTTCCTGAATATAGCGCCCTTCCGGCATAGAACCTGGAGAATATATCACCAAACGGTCATCAAACATATCCACGTGCACCTCACTGCCTTGAATCAAGTAGTCACGATGGGCAAGAGCGTTCGTTACCGCTTCCATCACGCTGCGTTCAATATATTCCGGAATTTCTACGCGCTGCATAGGTTCTTTGTACCATAGGGTACGTATGTTGCGACGGATAAACGCCATAGTATCCTCCAAGAGTGAAACCAGACAACCTGTTATCTCTGTGCTGTCCAATGCGTCAATCGTTCCTCCCGCTTTAGTTTTGCCGTTCCATCTTGTGCAGAACACACGGCTTTGACGTAATGGACACTCATCCGCCATCAAGAGTCCTGCATTGGTCAAGATGCCTTTGCTGTCAACCAAACCGAACGAACGGTAATATTTGTTGTCAAAGCTCAACCCATTCCAAGCATAGTAGCGACCACGCAATCTGGTGAAGGCATAGTCATCAAATGTCTCACCGCTCGGACGCGCGTCAAACGATGAATTGTGTCCGTTCTCCATCCACTTGTTCTATCTTCATATTGACTTGCGGGACAGGGTCTATACGTTCCTTTATCTTTTGGCTGACGAATTCCGAATCATCCTTGGCATTTTCCAGTCCGACGAGAGTGTCATCATCCGCTATGCCAAAAAGCAGACAACCTCCATCACCATTGGCAAACGCGCTTATGCTCTTCAGCCAATTCTTCACTTTACGGTGTTCCACTTCCCGCTTTTTGTCGTATTCAGTAGTTTCTCCTATGAATTTCTTGATATCCATAATTTTATGCTTGATTTTTTCCGACTTCACCGGATTCTTACCTTATATGACAAATGTAATAATTATCACAAGATATACAACAACATCCACTCCTTGATTTCACCATCGTCCGTCTACGGGGAATACCCTCCTTAGGCACAAAATGGCTATTTTTCATTATGACAGAAATATTCATCCTTGAAGTTAACGAGGTAAACCTTGTCGGTGGCGCGGGTGAGGGCGGTGTAGAGCCATTTGAGGTCATCGGTGGTTA
>CAVKYA010000275.1:2345-3860 GCA_963660255.1 Bacteroidaceae bacterium
GACTTTTGTGGCAGGTGATGGCGTTGGCGTACTTGAGCTGGAGGGCGTTGTAGTATGGGTCTTCACGGACGGCTTCGTAGCGCTTTTTCTTGGTCGGGATGTCGGCGTAGTCCGTGTTCACACCATTGTAGAGTTGGTTCTGCTGCTCGTAGCTCAATGAGGCGGCTTCCGATTCAAGGGTGTCCAGACAGACTTTCGCGACTATCTCGGTGTCATCGTAGTCAGGGAAAGAAAGGCGGGCATCGGCGAAATGAAGGCCGTAACGTTCCTCGAAATTCTTGATGGACAAGAGTTTGGCCATATCACCGTTGGCGATATAATCCATACACTTGACATCTTTCACGAACTGATAGCAGTTCTTCACGATCATCAGTTTCTCGCCACGGACCAGACGCTCCTCATCATAAAACACCTGGGCGCGGATGCCGGCGTTGTAACGGTTCGCGCGCTTGTTGGAGCGACAAAGCACCACGGCATCGTCTTTTGAATATTCAGAAAAATACGCCGAGTTAAGTGTGTCGATGAGCTCGCCGCCGGTTATGCGCACGATGTCATCAAAACCGTCAACGGTCAGCCCAAGTTCGTCCGGAGTGAACATTCCGTCACCGTAGAGATCAGAGGCTATGAGTTCACGTAACTTTGTGGCATTGAACAGGATTCCGGACTCTTTCTGCTGGCGGACGACTTCGGTCAGGCTACTGTAACGGACTCCGCCGAAACCATCCATATATTCTTTCGCCAAGGCTGGGGAGGCTTCCATTCCTACCGGTGGCAACTGGGCCGAGTCGCCGATCATTATCAGACGGCAGTCGTTGCCGGCACGGACATATTCAATCAGATCCTTCAGCAGGTCGCCGGTTCCGAATTGGGTCGTGCCTTGTCTTTGGGCATCGTCTATGCCTATCAGAGAGACCTCATCTACGATGAACAATTTGTGGGACAACTTGTTGGGTGCCAAGGAGAACTGGCCGAAGCCGTCATCGCCCACGGATTTCTGGCGGTAGATGCATTTGTGGATTGTGCGGGCGGGCTTGCCGGCATACAGGGAGAGGACTTTAGCGGCGCGGCCGGTGGGGGCTAGGAGGTAGCATATTTCCTCGTATTCATCAGTCCTCTCAGACACAGTCGCTTCGACAGGCTCAGCGACCGAATGAGCATGTTCAGTTACCTGAAAAACAGATTCAGCGACCGTAGAAGTGCCACGTGACCGGTCGCTGAGCCTGTCGAAGCGACCTTGGCGGTCAGTCCGAACCTTCGGCCTCAAATCGTCAAACGACCGGATCACCGCTGCGATCGCCGAAGTCTTTCCCGTGCCAGCATACCCGTTGACAACCAGAATGTCAGCGTCATCACAAGTCACGAAATCAGCGATCTCGCGGAACAGATTGTCCTGATCACCTGTGCCTTCGTATGGAAAACACTCCTTGAAACGCCTATAGAAAAACTCCCCTCTGTCCATAGCCTCTACTTGTTCCTCCGGCTGAAAATCATCATCACCACAGCCAGAATAGGATA
>CAVKYA010000276.1:0-3841 GCA_963660255.1 Bacteroidaceae bacterium
CTCCGGTCACTGAGCCTGTCGAAGTGACCAAAAGACAATAATCGAAATGCCTATTCCGGTCACTGAGCTTGCCGAAGTGACCTTATGACAGAAATAACATTAAGGAATATGAAAAGAATAGCAATAATATTAGGCCTTGCGGCAATGGTGGTGTCGTGCTCGCGGAAGGACTGGCGTGACGCTTCGTTGTCGGCTGAGGAGAGAGCGCATCTGATTCTGAAGGAGATGACCCTTGAGGAGAAGGTCGGGCAGATGTGCCAGTACGTGGCGCCTTGCTATGTGGAGCCGGGAAAGGGTTCGGCCCGGAAGAACATCGACGCTACCGACGAGAATCTGGGAAACAAGGACCTGTCCGACAAGGTTCGCAAGGGTGAGGTGGGAGCGTTTCTGCACGTGATGACCTCCACGGAGGCGGTGGCGCTTCAGAAGATGGCTCAGGAGAGCAGGTTGGGGATTCCGCTGCTTTTGGGGATCGATGCGATTCACGGGAACGCGCTGATTGAAGGGTGCACGGTCTATCCTACGAACATCAATATGGCTTCTACCTTCAATCCTGAGTTTATGGAGAGAATCGGTGAGGAGACCGCTCTGGAGATGCGTCAGAGAGGACTTTTCTGGACATTCGCTCCGAATCTGGACATCGCTCGTGATGCCCGTTGGGGAAGGATGGGCGAGACGTTCGGCGAGGATGCACTGCTGACTTCCGAGATGGGAAAATATGCCATCTGGGGTCTTCAGGGACGTGACGGGAAATATTCAGGGAATCACGTGGTGGCCTGTGCTAAGCATCTGATTGCCGGTGGTGAGCCATTCGGTGGACTGAACGCCGCGCCGATGGACATTTCCGAGCGCAAATTGCGAGAACTTTATCTGCCACCTTTTGTGGCGGCGATCCGTGACGCCAAAGTCGGTACGGTGATGGCGGCGCACAACGAGATCAACGGGATTCCGTGCCACGGTAACAAATGGCTGCTGAATGACTTGCTGCGTGACGAACTCGGGTTTGACGGGTTTGTGGTCAGTGACTGGATGGACATCGAGAGGCTTCATTCTATGCATCATTGGGTCCCGGATTCGACCGAGGCGTTCGTGGTTTCCGTAGAGTCGGGAATTGATATGCATATGCAGGGTGACAAGTATTTCGAGGCCGTGGTAAACGCCGTGAAATCAGGTAGGATTCCAGAATCTCGTATCGACCAGGCTGCCGGCAAGATTCTGGCCGTGAAGTTCGCCCTCGGACTGTTCGAGCAGCCTGTGCCTGATATCCCAGAGGTTCTGGAAGGAGCCACCGAGCATCGTCAGACCGCACTTGAGGCTGCACGTCAAGGACTTGTGCTGTTGAAGAATGACGGGACGCTTCCGCTGAAGAGTCCGCGTCGGGTTTTCGTCGTCGGGCCAAACGCTGACAGCCAGACAATTCTCGGAGACTGGGCCGTGCCGCAGAGCGATGATGATGTCATCACTGTGCTGGATGGTCTTAAGGCTGCAATGCCTAACGTTTCCATTGACACATTATGCTTCGGAGGTAAGATCACGAACATCAATGCAAAAGGTGTCCAGATGGCTCGTTTCAAGGCCTCGGCCGCTGACGTGAACATAGTTGTGGTCGGTGAGAATTCGCAGAGATATTCAGCCTTCGGCCGCACTTGCGGCGAGAACTGCGACCGTGATGACCTCAGCCTTCCGGGGATGCAGGAGCAGCTTTTGGAGGCTGTTGTGGCTTCCGGAAAGCCGACCGTTGTCGTACTGATGACGGGGCGGGCTCTCAGCATCGGCTGGGCGAAAGACAACGCCAACGCCATCCTGAATGTTTGGGAGCCAGGCCAGATGGGTGGTCAGGCTATCGCCGAGGTGCTGACCGGTCAGGTGAACCCTTCCGGCAAGCTACCTGTGACCGTGCCTCGCAACGTGGGACAGGTCCAGACCGTCTATAACTACAAGCATTCTCAGTACTCCCGCCTGTTTGCGACCAACGAGACCGGAGCCCTCTGGCCGTTCGGTTATGGATTAAGTTACAGCACGTTTGAATATTCAGACGCAGTGCTATCGAAATCCGAGATCGGCACCTCAGAGTCTTTGAAGGCCACCGTTACCGTCACCAACAACGGTCCTTACGACGGTGATGAGGTGGTCCAGCTCTACATCCGTGATGAATATGGTTCCGTGACCCGTCCGGTAAAGGAGTTGAAGGCTTTCCGCCGCATCAGTCTCAGAAACGGTGAGAGTGCCAAGGTCGAGTTCGACATCACTCCCGAGATTCTCCAGTGCTGGGGAGCGTCGGAAAAATGGACCGTAGAGCCAGGCGATTTCACCATCCTCCTCGGTTCCTCCTCCGCCGACTCCGACCTCACTCCCCTGCCACTGAAAGTCAAGTAACAGACCAGACATTCGGGTAACTCGCCAGTGTTTCGTCTGCCCTTTATGCCTCTCCCTTTGGGAATCGCTTTGTCCGGTGAAAGCCCCTTTCGCCGGACAAAACTCATATTTCAGCCAGTTTCGTCCGGTACGCAATCGTTTTCACCGGACGAAAACCGCTACTGGCAAAACTTGTGGATGAGTTCCCGGGAGCGGAATATGGGTCCACAACCAGACCGGACAAGGAACCGAATGGCATCGCCGGAACTGGCATATTCTTTGGAGAATAAGGAAGCCTTGACTAACTACTGATTAATATGAGAAAGTTATTTGCAGCGTTGGCGGCGATCGCGCTGACGGGAAGCGCGGCTTTCGCGCAGAAGGTTCGGCCTGACAATCAGGACATCAGATTCACCGCCGGTGTCAGAATGCCTATCGAACGATCAAGAGCAAGTGACGAACCTGTAATGACCTTGACCTATGGACGGTTCTTCGACAATGGCCTTGGATTTAGGACCGGAGCGCAATGGATGTTCAAGAACTATGACATTGATGAATATTTTGGAATCCCCATCTATCTGGCTTGGCGCAGCGGAAAGCGTACATTCAAAGAATCAGTGCGGCAAGGTGTGGAAAACGTCGCTTGGGGAAGCTATCACAATAAATACTATTACGGTACAGATCCAGATGCCGGAACAATTTTCGGGCAGTTTTTGTCAGGGTTGTTCAACAGAATCGAATTTTTCGGTGGCTTAACCCCCGGCTACATTTTCGGCCCAAAAGAAAGTACACACGGAGACTCACAAGTGCAGAATTATATGGCCATCAACAACCGGTTCAGCTTGACCGCCGACGCCGGCCTCGGAATATCTTTCCGAATATGGCGTTTCGAACTCAATGTAATTCCTTCCGTACACTATTTCATCACCGACAACTACAGGGAAGTGAACAATATGAGTTACGTCACCCCTACCGGAACGGAAAGCAACTTCACAGACAAAGCCCGCTCCTGGCAATTCTCCATCCAAGGCGGTCTGAGTTTCACGTTCTAGGACATATTTCATCGAATATGATAGAGTATTCATCGCAAGGTGGATGCCTCTTGAAGGTCAGGAATGACTGCGATTTTATGGTCACTTCGACAGGCTCAGTGACCGAACTGTAGTGGCTACTTGGTCTGCGGTCACTGAGCCTGTCGAAGTGACCAGAGAGCAACACTAAGACGCTGTTCCCCTGTTTGAAATGTTCTTTGAAGTGAAATCTTCAGGTCAGAAAAAACGAAAAATCCAAATTTTGGTAACGTGCAAAATTTGGATTTTTCGTTTTTTCTGACCACCGCGTTAAACTAATTAAGACGACAATAGTCTCAATATATTCATTCAGAAAAGCCAGTCTCCACAAGCTACCTCATATCAGAGTAGCAGCCGTCAACGGTGACGTTGCCGCCCTCGATGATGTAGAGATCGTCCTTGGTTGCAGGGTAGCG
>CAVKYA010000277.1:0-3839 GCA_963660255.1 Bacteroidaceae bacterium
TCTGCAGAATGAACTTTATGATGAGAAAGGGGACAGGCTTTAGTCCCCTTTTTTCTTCTCCGGAGCGTCCGGCTCCAACACCATAAATATAAAAGCTATGAAGAAGATCAGAGAGATACTCAGGATAGGACTGCCGATTATGCTCGGACAGGCCTGTGTGATCATCCTGGCGTTTGCCGACAACATTATGATCGGATGGCACAGCGTCAACGAGCTTGCCGCCTCATCGTTCGTGAACAATGTTATGAACCTGTTCATCCTGACCGAGTTGGGATTCGCCGCCGGGATGACACCGATGATCGGGGCGGACAACGGGACCGGGAACGTCAAAGGGATAGGGACAACCGTGAAGAACGGTCTCGTGACCAATGGACTCATCGGCGGAATCAGCCTGATTCTCCTCACAATCATCTACTTCAATCTCAGCCACTTCGGCCAGGCCCCGGAGCTGATGCCCTACATCAAGCCTTATTTCGTCATCGTCGGGATCTCGACCCTGTTCGCCCTCGGATTCAACGTCCTGAAGCAATTCACCGACGGAATATGCAAGCCGATGATCTCGATGACGCTGCTTATGATCGGGAACCTGCTCAACATATTCGGGAACTGGGTGCTGATCTACGGCAAGTTGGGATTCCCGGAATTGGGACTCACCGGCGCGGGTGTCAGCACGCTCATCTCAAGAGCGCTGATTCTGCTCGTGTTCGTCTTCTACATATTCAAGTCAAAGAAGATGAATGAATATGCCCGCGCGATAAAGGAGGCCTTCCTTTCCCGCGACGAGATGAAAGCGGTCTTCAAAATGGGCTACCCTGTAGGCATACAGATGGCACTGGAATCATCAACTTTCACCTTCGCCGCCGTGATGGCGGGTTGGCTGGGAGTCATCCAACTTGCCGCGCACCAAGTGGTCATCACCATCTCTCAGCTTTTCTTCCTGATGATGCAGGGCCTTTCGTTCGCCGTCTCTATCCTTGTCAGCAACTCATTCGGCAGAAAGGACTTCAAGTCCGTCCGGGAATATGCCAGGAAAGGGTATTTTATGACCCTCGGCATCTCCGCCACGCTTTCAGTCCTGCTGTACTGCTTCCGCTATCAGGCGGCGGGAATCTTCACGGACTCCCCTGAGGTCTCGGCGATGGCCGTGTCGCTGTTCTTCCTGCTATTCGCCTACCAGTTCGGAGACGGGCTCCAGCTATGCTTCGCCAATGTGCTCAGAGGCATCCAAGACGTGAGGCCGATTATGTACGCCGCATTCGTAAGCTACTATCTCATAGCGATTCCGTCGGCATACATCCTCGGATTCAAGGCCGGTCTCGGCATTCACGGAATATGGCTGGGCTTCCCTATCGGGCTCACCCTCGCCGGAATATTCTTCTACACCCGTTACCGCCGGGATCTGCGGCGGCTCGGTGGAATCCAGGCATAGCGCATCCCTAATCCATCAACAAGATACAGGACAAAGCCTTACAAGTCCAGAACAAGAGTATGTTGTCCCGGAGAGTAAGGGATGAACACGGACTTGCCGGAGCCCGTGTTGCGGATTGTAAGGTCGTATGTCGCCTCACGGAAAACCCTGTGAATCTTGTATTCAGACATAGAAGCCGGCAGACAAGGCTCGATCTGAAGGCCGTCAAACTGAGGTTTTACGCCGAGAAGATATTCAGAGACAGCGTTCCAGTTCCAGGCTGCGGTTCCGGTCAGCCAGCTGTTCTTGCCCTCACCCGGACGGGCGGCATCCTTTCCGGCGACCATCTGGCAGTAAACGTATGGCTCGACCTTGTGCAGAGTCTGATCCTTGATGAATGCCGGAGCTATCTGGCAATAGTGCCTCCAAGCATCATCCGACCTACCGGCCATAGCCTCGCCGATGATCACCCAAGCGTTGTTGTGGCAGAACACTCCGGCGTTTTCCTTATAACCTTCAGGATATGAGGAGATCTCGCCATATTCAGGATAATACCTGCTGAAAGCCGGATTGTTGAGGACGATGCCGTGCGGACATTCCAGACGCTCTTTGACTGAATCCAGAGCCTTGTCGCAAAGGCCTTCCTCCGCTCCGATGCGGGCCATTGCGCACCATCCCTGACTTTCTATGAATATCTTGCCTTCATCACAGTCCCGGGATCCGATCTTGCGGCCGAAGTAGTCATACGCTCGCAGGAACCAGTCCCCATCCCAGCCAGATTCCTTGACGGACTCGGACATATTCCCGACCGCCTTCCTCACTGCCGATGAGTCCTTTCCTATACGGTCAAGAAGATCAGCGTACCGGTTCCCGGCAAAGACAAAGAGCCCCGCTATCATCACGGACTCGGCCTTGCTGCCTTCGGTCTTGTTCTCGGTTGTTTGGAAAGACTCGTCCGGATCGGTCGAGAAGCAGTTAAGGTTCAGGCAGTCATTCCAGTCCGCCCGCCCGATAAGGGGCAAGCCGTGCGGACCGAGATGCCCGTGGACATATTCAAAGCTGACGGCAAGATGCTCCAGAAGGGCTTTCTCGCTGCCGGGCACATTGTTGAATTGGACATATTCATCAAGGATCGTGAAATCCCCGGTCTCGCGCAGGTACGCGTCCACGCCCAGAAGCAGCCAAAGCGGGTCATCGTTGAACCCGCCGCCGATGCCATCGTTGCCACGTTTGGTCAGCGGTTGGTACTGGTGGTAGCAGCTGCCGTCCGGGAACTGGGTCGCCGCTATGTCCAGAATCCTCTGACGGGCGCGCTCCGGAATCTGGTGCGCTATTCCGAGAAGATCCTGGTTGGAATCCCGGAATCCCATCCCTCGTCCGATGCCGCTCTCGAAGAAGCTGGCGCTGCGGCTCATCAGGAATGTCACCATACATTGATACTGGTTCCAGACGTTGACCATACGGTCAAGCTCCGGCACACCGGAAACCAATTTGAATTTACCCATCAGGTCATCCCAATAACGCTTCAGGACGGCAAAGGCCTCAACGACCTTCTCCGACGAGTCGAACGCCGACATCACCGACCGGGCGACATCCTTGTTGATGACTCCGGAACCAGAATTAAGCTCATAGCCGGTAGGCTTGACGAACTTCGTACCGTAAGGGTTCTCGGCGTAGCCAAGAATGAAGGCCAGATCCTTCGACTCGCCAGGATCCAGCGTTACCTCAAGATAATGGGACGCTATCGGGCTCCACCCGTGAGCGATTGACTGTGAAGAGATCCCGGCTGTCACATTCTGAGGGCAATCGAAACCGTTGTACATTCCGATGAACGAATCCCTGTCCGTGTCAAAGCCGTCTATGTGGGCGTTGACTCCATAGAAAGCGTAGTGGTCACGCCGCTCACGATATTCAGTCTTGTGGTAAATCACACTGCCTTCGACCTCGACCTCTCCGGTGGAAAGATTCCGCTGGAAATTCTCCATATCGGTCTCCGCGTTCCAAAGGCACCATTCGACAAAGGACCAAAGCTTGAAACTCTTTCTCACCGAGCCTCGGTTTTCCAGCGTAACCTTTTGGATCTCACAATCGTACCCAAGAGGAACAAAGAACATTGTACTGACACGAAGACCATTCCTCTCCCCTATTATCCGCGTGTATCCCATCCCGTGACGGCACTCGTAGAAATCCAGCGGATTCCTGCACGGTTTCCAGCCAGGGCTCCAGACGCAGCCTCCGTCATTGATGTAGAAATACCTACCTCCCGCATCCATCGGCACTCCGTTGTAGCGGTAACGGGTCAGGCGACGGAACTTAGCGTCACGGTAGAAAGAATATCCTCCAGCCGTGCCGGAGATGAGGGAAAAGAAATTCTCTGTTCCAAGATAGTTTATCCAAGGCCACGGAGTCGCCGGATCTGTGATCACGAACT
>CAVKYA010000278.1:0-3837 GCA_963660255.1 Bacteroidaceae bacterium
ACTCAAAGGACTTGAATATGAAAGAGAACCCGAAAACGCTTGTGGTGTATTTCTCCCGCACCGGCGAGAACTACGCCGTCGGCAGCATCGACAAAGGCAACACAGAGATCATCGCCGAGATGATAGCGGAGAAAACCGGTGGCACACTGTTCCAGATAGTGCCCGAGAAAGCTTACCCGGATAACTACAAGGAATGCATCGATCAGGCAAAAAAGGAACTGAACAGCAACGCCCGCCCCTCCATCAAAGGCAATGTGAACGTCGATGAATATGACACCATATTCATCGGTTATCCGAACTGGTGGAGTGACGTGCCGATGCCACTCTACACCTTCATCGAAAAGCACAGTTGGCAAGGCAAGACCGTGATCCCATTCTGCACCCACGAAGGCAGCGGCCTGGGCTCAACCCCGAAGAAGCTCGCAGCCTCCTGCAAAGGCGCCACCCTCCTCAAAGGCCTCGCCGTCCGCGGCGCCACCGCCCAGAACTCCCGTGACGAAGCCCGCCAAGCCGTCAATGACTGGCTGGAGACACTGTAGGTTAGTCAAGGTAGATAGTCGTTTCGGTGCTTCGACAAGCTCAGCAACCGAATACTGATGGTCGCTGAGCTAGCGGTTGCAGAGCTTGTCGCAGCGTTATTCAATTATACTCAGCAGACCGTTGTCATTCAGGCGATCGAAATCTGATTTGAACAGGCGATCTTGAATGACACGGTACCTTTCAAATTCGGATTCGGCAAAACTTTTGGCAAATTCCGCGGTAACCTTTCCGGCATCGTTCAGGATGGCGTCGCCACCAGCTTCGTGGCACGGATTGAATTGACACGATAGCCTACCGAAATTATCGCATCAAGATGGTAAAATATTTTACCTTCAGCCGCAGTTGCCGAGATTTTCTCGGTAACTGAACCTTCTTTAAGTTCACCGGATTTAAAGATATTCTTCAGATGCAGTCCTATATTATCAGAAGAGCAGTCGAACAACATAGACATAGCTTTCTGAGTCGCCCATATACTTTCATCCTTATATAACCTTCCTCCTTCCCCTCCGCTATAAAGGCGAGAAATTCAGATGTGCTGTTCCGCACTAAAACATTCTTCTCCATCTATCTTTCTCTCAACAACTTAATCATTACTACACAATAATAGTGAATAGTTCTGGCAAATACAAGTTACTTAACCTCCAATCTGCACGTCGCGGCAGCGGCGTTGGCGCGGTAGTGTAGGGCGTAGAGGGATTCGATTTCGGGGACCGGAGCTTGGAAAGTGCCGGTCTGGGTCACGAAGAAGTCTTCGGTGACGGTGGTGCGGCCTTCGGGGTAGGTGTCGAAATAGAAGACTGTGCGGTCCGGTTTCACGTCACGGTAGCCGCACGGGGTGACACGGAACCATCCATCAACGGTCAGCGGGGCGAAAGACAGATTATAGATTCCGGAGAGTTGATCGACCGGAACCAGTGAGGCTTCACGAGGTGCGGTCAAGCGGATGAAACTGCGGTTCTCGGCGTTCTGAACGGTATAGACGGCACGGATGCGGTCTCCTCTACGAACGGTATCGCCTTGATGAAGTTCCTTATCACCAATAAAATAACTCTTTTCCAAAGAGAAACCGTTACCTGCGGCCTTCACATCACCGAGAGGTTTCTGCACACGTTGGGTCAGGGTCACGACACTGGTGGACAGCAAATCAGCACTGCCATTCCTTACTGAACACAAGACGTTCACAAAGGCCGGATCCGTGTCCCAGTTCTGAGTCTCTTTCTGCAACACCAACCAAAGGCGAACTCCGTCCGCGATCTCGGCGGCCTTCTTACCGGCGGCATCATCGGAATGTGAGGAAGCATATTCAGAAAGCACATCGGCGATCAGCGAGTGGGCGTAGGCTTCATTTTCAAGAAGACCTCTGAACGGCATCACGGCATTCGGATAGTAGAAGCCGCCACCGTCGTGTCTGACGGCATATTCAAGGATGGAGAGGATGTCTTCGTCCATTGATTTGCGGAGTAAGGCATCTACGTTGAACTTCTCACCCCAAGCCCTGGCCAAGGATATTCCTGAATCCGAAGAAATCAGGTTGCTTAGCGTGCGGACACGCCTTGCCTTAGCACCGGCCTGACCGTCAATGAAATCGAAACGGTTCGATGGCGAAAGGTACCTGCGGGCATATTTCCGGAAAGAGGAAAGGCGGGCGCGGTACTCCTTGCGCTGCGACTTGTCCATCCGCACCTTGAACTCGACAGACGGGAAGTTCGAGCGGACGAGCATATAGGTGTCGTTCGACAGGCCACCGAACCAACGCGGAAAGCCGAGGAACTGCGTGGAGTCAAGATACTCGACGGAAGATGCCAGATCAGGAATATTCCCGCCAAGGTTTCTCACAAGCGCCATTCTGTCAAGGACGGTGGCAGTGACCGACCGCGAGGAGCGCATACCTTCGAACCAACCGAAACCGCCGTCGCTGTTCCGGCACGCGAGAATTCTGCCAAGGAGCGAAGAGTCGGACTCCGACTTGAATGATTTGAAGCAAT
The DNA here is from genome assembly GCA_963660255.1 of Bacteroidaceae bacterium. GTDB lineage: Bacteria > Bacteroidota > Bacteroidia > Bacteroidales > UBA932 > Cryptobacteroides. Next base: position 2,526 of record CAVKYA010000278.1, read on the forward strand.
ATGCCTCCGTAAGTGACAATACATCATTCGCTTTAGGCTCAGACTTCTGCACCGCGGCCTCCTCAATCATCCTGCCGATTGAAATCTCATCACAAACCGCACCGGCGGAGGAGACGTTCGCGAAACAGCTTCTGAGCGATTCCAACAGATTCTCTTTGTCCGCTCCCGGCAAGGCAATGGCAGAATGAGACTCGGTGATCACCTGACTTGCGTCGCGGACCGGAACGCCGAACTGAACCGCGTCACTGAATGATTTTGAAGCGAATATTACCTTGAAAGTCAGGGAGTCGGTGCCAGCTGGCACATTCACCGGAAACGCTACGGCCGATTGTTCCCGACCGTTCACTTTCACTGGAACCTTCAACGAGTCAATGGCTTCGCCCGCCTTTGAATATTCAAGAATCTTCATCTCGCCATCTATCACCGCATCCGAATTGCCAGTCACCGTTGCTGCCATTGACCACTTGTCTCCTAAATAGAGAAACCTCGGAGCGGCCACGGAGACCTTGACCGGAACAGTAACGGTGAAGTCCTTTGTAAGCGTGGCGTTGCGCATCTCCTTGTCGTGGGCGAAGAACAGGACGTGGTAGGTCGAGAGCTTGTCAGAGGTTTTGAATGTGAACTCGACCTCTCCGTTTTCCGGATAGAGGAACGGCTCAAAGGCAAGAGATTCCGAGAATATCTTCCTGACATTCACGGATGAGAAATCGTAATCATCCGACACGGAAGCCTCGGCCGCCATCGGTTCTGGATTCTTGTTTTTCCGTTCGCTATCGCTTGACCGTTTTCTCAGTCGAAACGCCGGTTTTGGTGCGACTCCATAGCCGATTACTACCACTTCATCAAGCCGCGACTGGTCTTCCTCAAGAACAATCCTCATTCCTGATGTGCCGGGCAGGGTCACACTCTGATAGCCGATGTAATTGATTGTAAGCAAGGTCCCCGGGCTTGCATCAAGCGAGAAATACCCGTCAAGGTTCGCCGATGTGCCATAAGTCGTGCCCTCCACAATGACCGATGCTCCAATCAGCGGCTCACCGTTCTCATCGGTCACGATGCCGTTTATCCCGGAAAACATTCCTTTGCCGATGTTACCCAAAGACTTGTTCGTGATATACCCACAGGCAACATCCATCTTGACATCCGAAATAGTCTGAGGTTCAAGCCTTACCGGATTCCAGACCTCCTTTCGGACCGCGTCCAGACTCTTGTCGTAAATCGCCGCGAGCCCCTCGGAACCATCCGGAACGCATACCTTGACTGTATATTCAGTGCCAGGATTAGCGATGTCGGTGAACGAGCTGAACTCCAA
>CAVKYA010000279.1:0-3828 GCA_963660255.1 Bacteroidaceae bacterium
GCTCGTAGATGATCACGTTGGCGTCAACGGCCATACCCATTGTCAGGACGAGACCCGCGATACCAGGGAGTGTAAGGACGGCTCCGAATGAAACGAGGACTCCGAAGAGGAGAAGCACGTTGCAAAGGAGGGCGATGTCAGCGGCGACACCGGCGCCCTGATAGAAGAAGATCATATAGACGAGAACCAGGAGGAACGCGATGATGAATGAGATCATACCGGCGTTGATTGACTTGGCTCCGAGGGAAGGACCTACAACCTGCTCCTGGATGATGGTGGCAGGCGCTGGAAGCTTACCTGACTTGAGGACGTTCACAAGGTCGGTGGCCTCATCCGGAGTGAAGTGGCCGGTGATTGAGGAGCTACCTCCAGTGATGGCGTTCTGCACGTTAGGATAGGAATATACCATACCGTCGAGGACGATGGCGATCTGCCTTCCGACATTGTCGCTGGTCATACGTGCCCATACATTGGCACCCTCGGCGTTCATACTCATCGAGACAGAAGGCTCACCGTTTGAGCCGTGGTCGTAAACGACACGCGCGTCAGTGATGACACCACCGTCAAGCTTGGCCTTGCCGTCCCTTGAGGTGGCCTTGATCGCCACGAGTTCGAAGATGTTGTCACTCTGAACATATTCAGAAGGTTTCACAGACCACATCGGTTTGAACTCAGCCGGGAATATCTCGGCGATCTGAGGCATCTCGAAATACCTGTTGATCTTGGCTGTGTCAATCGCGGAGGCGAATCCGATGCAGGCGTTGTTGGCTCCCGAAGGGCTCAGCACCGCGAAGAGAGGATTGGCTTTTCTGTAAGCGTCGATCTCGGCCGCGTTGTTCTGGTTCTGGGCGATCTCGGCGGTGAGCAAAGAATCGGTGCCCTCAGCCGCATTGACAGGCTCGTTTACGACAGTGGTGTCAGGCTCGCCGGCAAGGATCTCGGCCAGTTTGGAGTTGGCCTCTGCGAGGTAGCCTGAAAGCTCCTGGCTGGTGAAAGTCTCCCAGAATTCAAGAGAAGCGGTTCCCTGAAGGAGCTTTCTCACACGCTCAGGCTCCTTCACTCCAGGGAGCTCGACGAGGATACGTCCGCTGTTGCCAAGCTTCTGGATGGAAGGCTGGGTCACACCGAAACGGTCGATACGGTTTCTCAACACGTTGAATGAGTTGGCCACAGCGCTCTCGGCCTCGTCACGGATCACGCTGATGACATCAGCGTCCGAAGACTCAGGCTTGATCTTGTCCTTCATCTCATAGGTTCCGAAGATCTGTGACAGCCTCTGACCGTTGCCGACCTCTTTCCAAGCGTCAGCGAAAAGGGTTATGTAGTCTTCCCTGGAATTGACGCTGCGCTCTTTGGCGAGGGCAAGAGCCTTCTGGAAAGCCGGGTCGGTGTTGTCGCCGGAAATGGCCTTCACAAGATCCTGAAGCTGCACCTGCAGCATAACGTTCATACCTCCCTTAAGGTCAAGACCGAGGTTGATCTCCTTAGCCTTGCAATCCTTGTAGGTGTTCCAGAGGAAAACCTTCTTGGAAGAGATGGAGTCGATGAATACCCTGTTCTGTTCCTTCCTGATCGAGTCCAGATAGTAAGCCTGGTCATTTTCAGGAACCTGCGCGAAAGCCGCTGAGTTCTGGGCGGCGACGGCAGCCTTCTCGGCGAACTTCTCCGCTTTCTTTTCCTGGATGGATGTCACCGCTGTGAACGAAAGCTGCCAAATGGAAGCGATCGCAAGCAGAATGGCGACAAGCCTTATCCAACCTTTACTTTGCATAATTTTAACTTTATTTTATTGTTTTAATTTTTGCGCATAAAAATAGGGGTACAAATTTAGCATTTTTTTCTTAGAAAGAAATTATCTGCCAAGTATTTCTTATTTTTGCAGACGCATTCACCGAGATTTTTCGAAATGAGAAACAAAATATTCATCGGCATATTCATTCTGCTCGCGCAGATTGCTTTCGGGACAGGCGCTTCGGCACAGGTCTCCCCCACCCGCCTTCTGATGAAAGCGGACTCCTCCAGAATGGCTTACAACTTCCCGGAGGCGGTTAAATTCTGCGAAGCGGCCGTCGAGGCACTGGACTCAACCTCCTCGGCAAAAGCGGAAGAGCAATTGCTGCTCGCCCGCAATGGACTGAATATGATGGGGTTCTGCAGCCAACCAGTAGTGGTGGCCAAACAGACGTTCCCGCTTAAGGACTTTCTGCTGTTCTACCCTCTTAAGGACCTCAGTTGGAGAAAGACCCCGAACCAGCTCGACTCGCTCGGAGGAGACGATCTCTCGCGCGCAGTCTATGTCCCGGACGGAGCCAAAGACATCTACTATTCCGCCAAGGATGAGGAGGGCATCAGGAATATCTACAGCACGCATCTGATTGACTCTCTGTGGTCTGTCCCTACCCTCATCAACGAGCAGACGACCAGTTCCTCGGACGAGATCTACCCGATGCTGTCCCCCGACGGACAGTCTCTTTACTTCGCTTCGAAAGGCCTGTACGGAATGGGCGGCTACGACCTCTACGTCTCGCAATGGAACAAGGAGACCGGCGACTGGGATGTGCCTGTGAATATGGGATTTCCGTACTCGTCGCCTTACGATGACTTCCTCTTCGTCAACACCGACGACGGGAAATATTCAATCTTCGCATCGAACCGCGAGTGCGGCCGCGACAGCGTCACAATCTATGTGCTTGAATATGATGGGATGCCTGTCCGCAAGGCTGTCACGGAAGTGGACGAGCTCAGGCGGCTGGCCGCGCTGAATCCGGCCAGGAGCCATTCCAGGATTGAAAATGGTTCCACTGCCGCCGGAGAGACGGATGAGAGTACGAAAAGGTATATGGATAAGATGCGTGAGGTCAGAGCCTTGCGTGATTCAGTGGCGAGATTCGGAAAGAATCTGGACAAACTGCGCTCCGGACTGGCAACCGCGTCAGACTCAGAAAAAGCCAGGCTTACCGCCGAGATAACCGACAAGGAAATGATGCTCCCGACGCTGAACAGCACCCTGAACGCGGCTGTCAAGGAACTCCAAAGCATCGAGATGGACTTCCTTGCGAACGGTATCGTGATCGACACACGGAAACTTCAGGCGGAGGCCGACAAGGAAATAGTCGGTGCGTCGTCAGGCTATACATTCTCCAAGAACAGCTATGGACCGGAACTCCGTCTGGACATCCGGAAACCTAAGCCGACTTTCGACTATTCGTTTATGATCCTTCCGGAAGGACGGTTCGCTGAAAGCAATACTCTGCCGGACGGCCTTGTCTATCAGATAAGAATATTCACCCTTTCCAGAAAAGCGGCCGTCGCGGATCTCAACGGTCTGAGTCCGGTCTTTGAAAGGATCACGACCTCAGGCAAGCACGCATATTCAGTCGGCCTGTTCAAGTCCTATAAGGATGCCCTCTCGAACCTCAACAAGGTGAAAAAGAGAGGATTCCGTGACGCGCAGATCGATGCTTTCCACAACGGGCAGGTCATCGGTGTGTCCAAGGCCAGGGAACTTGAGTCAAAAGTCAGGACATTGATGATGGTCAAGATATATCCTGAGGACGGACAGTCGCTGTCAGAACAGGCGATGGAAGTCCTGCGTCAACATTCCGACAAGGATCTCATCAAGAGTGTCGAGGCCGGGGCGGTCGTGTTCACGACAGGACCGTTCGATGACAAATCCTCAGTCGAGACCCTTGTCGCCTCCTTGAAGGCCGCCGGTGTCGAGAACGTCTCCGTCACCGAATCCGCCTCGGAATAGGAAGTCTGAAAAACATTACCAAGATGAAGAAAGTCGGGAAAGTGCTTGTGGTTGATGACAATGCGGGGATCCGG
>CAVKYA010000280.1:0-3827 GCA_963660255.1 Bacteroidaceae bacterium
GCCAACCGTGACAGCGTCGAGTCCGACATCAACCGCTTCCTTGCCTGGCTCTCTTACCTCAAAACTACAGGCAATCTGAGTCCTGTGTTCTGCAATGAGATGTAAATGAATATATTCCTAAATCCCGCCGGGCGTTTTGGAAGGGCGGCGTTTAGTAATGAATTGAGACTCAATGAGTGGCGTTTCACCCATTGAGTCTCAATTTATTAATGATTTCAATAGAATCCTTGAACCTAAGAAACTATTTTGCTGCTACCCGAGGAAGCCGAGGAGGATTCCGGCGGCGACGGCGGAGCCGATGACTCCGGCGACGTTAGGGCCCATCGCATGCATAAGTAGGTGGTTGTTCGGGTCGAACTCTCTGCCTACGATCTCGGAGACGCGGGCACTGTCAGGAACGGCGGACACACCGGCGTTGCCGATGAGCGGATTGATCTTGCGGTCTCCCTTCAGGAACAGGTTCCAGATCTTCACGAACAGCACACCGCAGGTCGTGGCGATCACGAAGGACAGAAGGCCGAGGATGAATATCTTGACGGAATTCCCGCTGAGGAACTTGTCAGCCTGGGTCGAGGCTCCCACCGTGAGTCCGATGAGGGTGGTCACGACATCGATCAGCGGACCACGTGCGGTTTCCGCCAAACGCCTTGTCACTCCGCTCTCTTTCAGTAGGTTGCCGAAAAACAACATACCCAGAAGCGGAAGTCCTGAAGGCACGATGAACGCGGTGAGGAGGAATCCGACGATAGGGAAGATGATCTTCTCCTTCTGGCTGACCTGTCTCGGAGTCGGCATCTTGATGAGGCGTTCCTTCTTGGTCGTCAGAGCGAGCATAATAGGCCTCTGGATGACCGGCACAAGAGCCATATAGGAATATGCGCTCACAGCGATCGCTCCCATCAGATCCGGGGCGAGTTGTGAGGACAGGAATATGGCCGTAGGGCCGTCCGCTCCTCCGATGATGCCGATGGCACCGGCCTGATTCGGGTCGAAACCGAGTGCGAGGGCGAGCAGGTAGGCTCCGAATATTCCCATCTGGGCGGCGGCTCCGATAAGAAGCAACCTCGGTTGGGAGATCAGGGCTGAGAAATCCGTCATCGCTCCGATTCCGAGGAATATGAGAGGAGGATACCAACCTTGCCTAACGCCTTGGTACAGAATGTTCAGCACGGAGCCGTCCTCATAGACTCCGATGTTCAGTCCCGGAAACATTGGGATGTTGCCGATGATCATTCCGAATCCGATCGGGACGAGCAGAAGCGGCTCCCATTCCTTCTTGATGGCCAGCGTGATGAACACGATGCCGATCAGGATCATCACCAGATTCTGCCAAGTCGCGTTGGCGAACCCGGTGAAGTACCAGAACTGTCTTAGACTTTCGAATATGATGCCCATCCTCTTATGCTATCTTGACGATTTCGGCACCTTCGAGGACAGAATCTCCCTTGTTCACGAGGATGGCGGTGACGGTTCCGTCGGCCGGGGCCTGGATCTCGTTTTCCATCTTCATGGCCTCAAGGACGGCCACTTTCTGACCGGCTTTCACGGCCTGGCCTTCCTTGACGGAGACCTCGATGATCACACCAGGGAGAGGGGAGGTCACCGGCTTGCCGGCTCCTGTTGGGGCTGGTTGTTTTGTGGCGGGCGCTTCGACGGGCTCAGCGACCGCTTTGGCAGCGTTCCTGCCAGTATTGCCCGCTGAGTTACTGGTTCCGGTCGCTGAGCCTGTCGAAGCGACGGTGCCGGCATTCTCCATCTCGACTTGATAAGCCGCTCCGTTCACTGTGACGTCAGCGATGTTCCCTTCCACTGAATTGATCTCAACGTTGTACTCGTTGCCGTTGATTCTGAATTTGTACGTTTTCATATTCATTAATTTTTTATTATCGTGGTGATTGTCTGAAATTCTGTGTCTTGTCGTTCCAGTTGCTTGACTGGGACGGACGAATCGTGATGACGAAACTCTCCTCGTCGTGGATTCCTCCGCCAAGGTAGTCGTCAAGCGCCATCGCGATGGCCGCATAGACCTCTCCGCCGAATTCCTGCGAGAGTGCCATCGAGATCGCCGCGGCGACCTCCGGAGTCATATTCCCGTTCTTTTTAGAAGGGTTTGCCGCCTTGGCTGGTTTTGGAGCCGCAGCTTTCTTGTTGGCGTTGCCGATCCAGCCGAAGATGAACGCAAGGATGGTGAGCGCGATGAACACAGTTGAGACGGAAATCAGGGTGAGAACCCATCCGTGCGGGTCTTTCTCCTTCATTATCTGGCTGTTGGTCTTTGCGTCCACGTCTCCGTTGTATGATCCCGGGGTCGGCTTATCGGTCACTTTTGTCTCGAAATCCATCATCTTGGCACCGGTCGGAACCTTGACCACCGAACAGTCAGCAGGAAGATCTGCCGGGATGTCGATGGTGTCGATGACGGTGCGTCCGTCATTGCTGACGAGGTAGATTGTGGAACCGTTCCTCAGGGTGAAATTGGTGTAATAAGTTCCCTGCGAGGCGTTTCCGCTTGCGTAGAAGACAACACTCTGGCGCGGCTTCAAGGTTGTGGTCGCATCGGATGCGGGAATATGATACTTCCGCAGGTTGTCCTTGTCATCGGACAGGTAGCAGCCGGCGAACTTCACGCTTCCGTTGGAATTGTTGAAGATCTCGATCCAGCCTGTGCGCTGTCCGTAGCCGTCCGTTAGTCCGTTCGTGTTCTCCACGAGAACCTCCCCGATCCTCAGATCCGAAAGGTTCTGGGCACCGAGGGCGAGTCCTGAGAACAGAAGGACGGCTGATAATATTATTCGTCCAAATCTCTTCATATCACTACAGAGGAAGATTGTCGTGTTTCTTGGCAGGCATCTGCTGCTTCTTTCCGGCCAACTGCTCAAGGGCTCTGATGATGCGGAAACGGGTGTTGCGAGGCTCGATCACATCGTCGATGTAGCCTTTCTCCGCGGCCTGGTAAGGATTGTTGAAGAGCTCTTCGTATTCCTCTTTCTTGGCTGCCCTGATCTTTTTCTGCTCCTCGGGATCCTCGACGGCCTTGATGTCCTTGGCATAGAGCACGTTGACCGCTCCGTCCGCTCCCATCACGGCGATCTGTGCCGATGGCCAGGCATAGACAAGGTCGGCGCGAAGGTGCTTGCTGCTCATTACGATATATGAGCCTCCATAACTCTTGCGGAGTTCCACGGTGACTTTCGGTACGGTAGCCTCGCCGTAGGCGTAAAGAAGTTTCGCTCCGTTGGTGATGACGGCACCGTACTCCTGCTGGGTTCCCGGAAGGAATCCCGGCACGTCAACCAGTGAGACGATCGGGATGTTGAACGCGTCGCAGAAGCGCACGAAACGTGCTCCCTTGCGTGAGGCGTTGATGTCCAGAACTCCGGCGAGCATCTTTGGCTGGTTGGCGACGATGCCGACGCTGCGCCCGTTCATATGGGCGAATCCTACGATGATGTTCTTTGCGAACTCCTTGTGGATCTCGAAGAACTTTCCGTCATCCACGATGCTGGTGATGACCTTGTACATATCGTAGGCCTGGTTCGGGTTGTCAGGGATGATCTCGTTAAGGGAGTCGTCAACCCTGCTGACTGGATCATTTGTCGGAACCCTCGGAGCCTCCTCCATATTGTTCTGAGGAATATAGCTGAGGAGTTCCTTGATTGTGTTGATGCCTTCCTGCTCGTTCTCTGCTGCGAAATGCGCCACACCGCTCTTGGACGCGTGCACGCTGGCTCCTCCGAGTTCCTCCTGGGTGACAACCTCACCAAGTACGCTTTTCACGACAGCCGGGCCGGTGAGGAACATGTAGGATGTGTTCTTGACCATCACCG
>CAVKYA010000281.1:0-3814 GCA_963660255.1 Bacteroidaceae bacterium
CGAAAGTCTCGTTGACCTTCTGAAGCATTTCCTCCTTAGCGGAGGTCGGGTCTGTGGAATTTTTGTCGCAGGCCACAACGGCAAGAGCTGAAGCCATCAGCACAGCCGCGAATTTAAAACCTTGTCTCATAGTTATTGTATTTTTGAATATTTATTGTCTTTATCACTTACACATTTATTTATCAGACAACGCCTTACGCCACAACAAACAAATTATGCGCACCACCGTTTCTGAATATTACGCTTTATGAATATGATTGCCCCTCTCTATCGACACGTCGGCATATTCATAAAAGAATGATTACCTCAAAAACCAGCCGCTAAAGGCTATTCCAAGTGTGATGGAAGGTTCGTTGTTGAACGGAGCCACGTAGAAGCGTTTGGAATATTCCGCCTTCACAACGATGTCCTTGATCGGGTACCAGTTGATGCCGGCGGCAATGCGATGCTTCCCGCACCACTTGTAGTCCAGCACACCGTCGGCCACCTTGAACATCGAATCGTAGTACTCGTAGTGGGCGAAGGCGTAGCACTTGCTCTCCTTCTTGAAGAGCGAAAGAATATCATAGCCCACCTCGACGCTGCCGACGATCGCATCGGATCCCACCGCATTGTGAGGTGACGGTGAAGCGTTGGACATATTGTTCTTGTTGAACGCCGTGATCTGCTGAGAATCATTCAGATGTGCATAATCGAAGCAGCCTCTGGCGATCAAGTTGCGCCCTGTGTAGGTGAAGTCAGCCGAGCCGATCATCACCTCGCCCTTGCAGTCCTTGTACTTGGAGTTCTTCGTGAGGGAGTTGTTGAAACTTGATCCGAAGTAGCCGCTCACGCCCATCCTGAGCCCTTTAACCGAATGGTTGTCAACTCTGAATGCCCCGGCATAGGAATTCGCGATCTTGAACTCGTAAGGGGACCCGGCTCCACCCTGAATGAAATTCTCCGTGCTGAACCGATCGGAGTCAAGTCCCGGGAGAAACATCAGTTCATAAGACCATTTTCCGAGGTTGCCCAGAATCTCGATTCCCGGCTCGTGCCAAGTGCAAGGAAAGACCGTGTTCTCCCCTTCCATTCTGTAAGCCGTGAAGAACTCGGTCGGAAGGTGGTGCCCGTTTGTCAGCCCCACAGGGATGATGATCATTCCCGTTCTGACCTTGAAAGCGTCACTGAAAGCCTTCTGAATCCAGAACTGTTCCAAAGCGACCTCGCCTCCGCGCTCGATCTCGCTTTCATATTCCCCAGCCTCGTCCGCCTCCAGCTCGACGGCGCTTTCGGTGCCACCGTGCTCGAACTCGATTTCCGTGCCAAGTGTCCAGCCCTTTCCGAAGTCATAGCCGAGATTGATGACAAAGTGCGGAATGTCGAACCGTCCGTGGCTCTTGTCGTCCTTGTACTGTTCCGGATGGTTGTACCTCTGCCAAGCGTCGCTGTAGAAATTGCGGGTCATCATCGTCTCGCCATAGCCACCTATCGTAAGCCTCTGAGCGTTAGTGGACAAGGCTACCGCAATCAGCACTATTACCAATAAAAATTTACGTCTCATTTTTATCCTTTCAAATTGACATCGCAAAAGTACAGCGACCCGTGAAGTCCGGCAATCGCAATTTTTCGGTATTCTGCACGGTTTCCGCTCCCGATTGTGGCGAAAAGTTGGTATTTATCGTTTAATGGCACCGGAGGATTCGTGACGTCAACCGTTGACAAGGGGAGGTTGGGATCCGTGCGCGGAATCTGGTTTCTCACTCACGAATAGACACCAGAAACCACTCTGTGCGCAAAAACAAGCTTCACGCGCACAAAGAGACTTTCGAAGTGCAAGCCGTGTGTGGAATCAGCCTTTCTACGCACGAGGTATCTTCTGAAGCATCAGTCGTACGTGGCCATACAAGCCGTCAATGCGTATAAAGTCCGTGCGCAAAAACAAAGTTTTCCACGCACATTGTGACCGAATGATGGCAGTTCGTGCGCAAAAACGGCCTTCACACGCACGAGAATATGCATCGCAACATATTTGTAAATAATTCTTTACAGACGGTATGAATTCCGACATATTTTACCTACATTTGCGATGTAACTTTGTTGTCTGCATCAGGTGTACGCAAATCAAAGCCATTGACTGAATGCAAAATCAGTCGGGCACAGGATGGAGACACAAGACCTTATGATATGAAGAACTTTATACCTTCTGATGGAATGGGATATCCCAAAGCCGAAGGAGATGTTGACACCAACACGTCACGGACTGTAGAATATCAGTGGTCATCCGACACTAACCGATAGTCAAGGAACGGCCAAATATCGCGGCCATCATTCAGGAACATTAAAATCACAGGGTCATCAACAACCTGAAGGAACGTTTCCTAATCGAAGGATGTCCGGCCGTACTCAAGCGGTTATATTCCAGAAAACGTGACAAGTTATATTCAATGCTGAGTGCCGCGGAGCAAAGAATCCGCAAAGCGAGTTAGGTTATATCGCGCCTGACTCGCATTTTTGTTTTTCGTGCGTGATAACTGATTGAATCACTCACCGAAAGCATAAGATACAAGTGTCGTGCGTGATAACCGGCATTTCAGGCACGAGACCTCAAAGATTGACCATCCGTGCGTGAAAAGTGCATTACCACTCACGGAATAAACTATAAATTATGAAACGAATTTCATACATTGAGTCCGAGCGGATGTGCGAGGCCACATTCCTCAACGGGGGCAGATGGTGGCATCTTTACACCCCCGGAAACCTGACATCGATAGTGTTTGCTAACGATGATGACTATAGGTTCGCTATGAATCTGATGGCCAGATGCCTAGCGGAATTTCCAGAGATTAAGATCGTCGCCTTTGAGATAATGAGCAATCACCTACACATCGTACTATGCGGTGATGAAAACATCATCAATGAGTTTTTCGCCCTATATCGCAAAAGGCTGAAACGTTACCTGTCCAAGAAATCCCAAGGAAGACTTTCCTATCAGTTTCAAATGAGTCTGAAGCCGATAAATGACCTTAAAGCCTTAAGAGAGACAATCGTCTATGTGAATCGTAACGGCTATGTAGTCAATCCGTCACATACACCGTTCTCTTATCCTTGGGGTACAGGCCGGTACTATTTCAACGATGTCCCGATCACAAAAAGATTGTCAGACGTTCCCGACATCGGAATCCGAAAGATGTTCCGAAGCAGGAATCCTCATCTTTCGGTCGGATTTCGGATCATTGACGGATATGTCGCACCTCCGGAATATTGCGCGATCAAGCTGGGAATGGCCCTGTTCCGCAATGCGCATCAATATTTCTATATGGTCAGCAAGAATATTGAGGCCTACGAAAAGTTGGCTGCGGAATTGGATGATGGCGAATTCTTGACTGATTCAGAACTGTTCTCTCAAGTCGTCAGGATTGTAAAGTCCGGCTATAACACCGGCAGTCTGAGAGATTTAGCCCAGACTCAAAAACTGGATTTGGCAAGGAAACTGCGGAGCGAATACCGGTCCTCCAACGGACAGATCAGGCGTGTCCTCGGACTTTCGCAGTACGAGGTTGACTCGTTGTTCCCTCTCAGCGCCTCAGAAGTCCTGAAATAATTACTACCTGAGAGGCTGTATGTAGGCAAGCAATATTATCCATAAAAAGTATCTCAAAATTTGGGGCGAAAATATATTGTAATGGATTTGACAAAAATTTTTGAAGATGTTTTTTAGGAAGAAGGAGTGGTGTGCCGATGGCAAATGGCTGATGAGGAAAGGGCAATGAACCCAAACCCTCATCCAAAATGAGACAATTTATTTATCAATTACTTAGCAACATTATTAAAG
>CAVKYA010000282.1:0-3805 GCA_963660255.1 Bacteroidaceae bacterium
TTAGTATGTGCTTGAAGTGATGCAGGTTATTTTTTACATTTTACTTAGCTTTTTCAGTAGCACTCTTTGTGTGGTTACTCCGTTGGTATCATCCATAGATGGCGTGAATAATGCGCACTCTTGGTATTGGAAATGTTTGATAACTATTCGGTTGAGATTCTATCTATGAGAGTATTCGTGCTCCTGAGTATTAAGGTCTTACGAAATAACGACATAAGTTTGTACTATGTGAAACGCTATTTTGCCAAAGATTCTGACTTGTGAAAGTTGCGATTTAAAGAAGAATTTTAGATATTCGTTGAAGAATGTGAGAGGATATGCCTGACACTATGAGCAAAGAGCAGCGGCATTACTGTATGTCGCGGATCAGGGGGAAGGACACACGGCCGGAAATGGTTGTGCGGAGGTGGCTGCACTCTGAAGGGTTCAGGTACTCGTTGCATTGCAGAAGGCTGCCGGGATGTCCGGACATCGTGCTGCGGAAGTACCACACTGTGATATTCATAAACGGTTGTTTTTGGCACGGGCATCCGGGGTGCGATAAGTTCAGGATGCCGAGGTCTAATGTGGAGTTCTGGCAGGGGAAGATCCGGCGGAACAAGGAGCGTGACGCGCAGGAGGTTGCCGCCCTTGAGGCATTGGGGTGGAATGTGATTGTGGTGTGGGAGTGCGAGCTGGCCAAACAAGTTAGGGAAGAGACGCTGCGGAATCTGGCCGATGCGGTGAGGCGTAATATCGAGCCCGAGTCCATTCATCCGATTCCTTTGTCTGTCAGGAAATTATCGTTGAAGGAATAATAGTTTGCAGGCGTGAATATAATTATGTATATTCACGGAAATATTCAAAGAAAATGAAATCATTTAAGGTACAGCAGTATTTGGCGTTTTGCATTTTCATTCTGGCTTCGGTAGGAAATCTTGTGGGCAAATTCGCCGGTGGGCATATTCTCGCGATGTGCACCAAGCCTTTGATCGTGCCGTCGCTGGCGTTGTTCTGCTGGCTGCTTTTGAGAGAAAATGAAGTTCGGGGGCACAGGGTCGTCACTTTGATGCTGGCTATGGCGTTCGGGACGCTGGGGGATGTATTGCTGATTTTTAACGGGCAAAGTTGCTTTCTGGCGGGATTGTTAGCCTTTCTTATCGGTCACCTGTTCTATTTTAGTACAATTCCATTTCCGGATAAAAATGGACGTAGGAGGATATTCAGTATTGCCCTTATGGTAGTATTGATCACTATTCTGAGCATAGCTTCTCAATTCTTTGCGGTGAAGGGTTTTATGGGAATGTGCGTCACGGCCTATGCTTGTGTTTTCGCTTTTGTCCTCCATTCCGGGATTATGGCTGCTATTGAAACTAAAAGCCGCCTTTATGTCGTGACGGTCATCGGTTATGTCCTTTTCGTGATTTCCGACACGATTCTTGCGACAGGAGTGTTCACTGATATTAAAATTCCTCTGCGTGGATTCTGGGTGATGCTGACCTACATTCTCGCTCAGTTCTTAATCGCTGTGTCGCTGACCAAGGAGGAAATCAGGAATCATCGCACGATAAATGCGTCAGCAAATTGATAATTATTCCAAAATTTATTAATTTTGCATTGCAAAACACGGAGGATTGTCCGAGTGGTTTATGGTGCTTGTCTCGAAAACAAGTCGGCTGAAAGGCCCCACAGGTTCGAATCCTGTATCCTCCGCAAAATCGCCGTAATGAACTAATAGGTAATAACTTACGAGATTTTTCCGAGAAAAACGGGACAAAGACGGGACAAGACTTTTCCTTGTATGATGCGCTCAGCGCATTGTGCAAAGAAAAAAAAATTGTGTTAACGCCACCAATACCATACATAGATTTCATTCCTCCGAAACTCGTAACCGGAGACGTTTGGTACATTTCATATTCCTGCATATACCCACCGACCGGCAAGATGAGACGGATCCGCATAAAGCTGAACCGCATCGCATCGTTGCCTGAAAGAAAGCGCGTCGGCAGGAAGATCATCGCAGACCTGAGCATCAAGTTGCAGATGGGTTGGAATCCATTCACGGAGCGGATAGCCCCGAAAGCCTATGCCCTTATGTTCGAGACACTTGACAAGTTCCTTGCTGTCAAGACGAAAGACAACCGCCCAGACACGGTCAGAGGTTACACCTCCTACGTCAAGATATTCAAAAAGTGGTTGCTTGAGCACGGCTTCGATGAGTCTTCCTACGTCTGCTCATTCACCGAAAGTGACGCCATCGACTTTATGGATGACCGCGATCTTGCCGTCTCCGCCAGAACCTTCAACAACAGCATCCTCTTTTTCCGCGTCCTATTCAACTGGATGATCGAGCGGAAATATATCAAGGAGAACCCGTTTATGGCGGTCAAGCGCAAGCCGAAACGCCTTACCCAGAAAATCCGCCGCCTCTTCACCCCGGAAGAGTTCAACGAGCTCGTCGCCTGGTTGGAGGTGAACAACGTCCCTTACCTCGTGATGTCCCTGATGTGCTACTGTTGCTTCATCCGCCCGAAAGAGCTCTCTATGCTCCGTTGCAGGGACATCGACCTCGACAACCAGCTCATCCGTATCAGCGCCGCCATCGCCAAGAACGAGAAGGACTCCACCCGGACCATCCCCGACTCGATGATGAAATATGTCCGCAAGCTCAATCTCTCCAACCCTGGTCACTACCTGTTCGGTGATCATCCGCTGTACGACTTCTCTCCAGGAGCCCGGAAAGCCAGTTCCCGCAAGTTCGCCTCCTACTGGAGCTCAGTAGTCCGTCCCGCCCTCGGTTTCCCGAAGGTGCTTCAATTCTATTCCCTCAAAGACACAGGCATCACGAATATGGTCAATTCCGGTGTTCCCCTCACATCCGTCCAGCAGCAGGCCGACCACTCCAGCCTTGCCATCACCTCCATCTACATCGGCAAGACCGACCGCGCCTCCGACGCCCTCAAAGCCGTTGACATCATTGACTAAAAAAGCGGCACCCTCTCGGATGCCGCCAGCCTGTCAAAGAAAATGAAATGAAGTACTCGCTTGGCCCGAAGGCCGATTGCAATCAAGCGAATTTGACAGACGTTAATTCCTCTATGAATTTTTTCAAGCCCTCCTCGAACTTCTTCACTGTTTTCGGAGATGGATTTCTGAAGCCGCTGATGTAGTGCCCCAACTGAGCCTGATTTATCCCGGTGATCCTTTCCAACCCTGCAAGAGAGAAGTATTCGGAATATTCCTTCAGAAAAGCAGGAAGTTCGTACTTGTAGCAGAACTCTACCTCCTCGAAAGGCTTTCCGATTTCGGCATAGTATCTCTTTGTGTCCTCATAGCCACCCTCAAACACCTTGCGTGCCTCTTTGACGGTCTTTCCAGTTCCTGTGATGAGATAAGACATATCGTCGGCATCCATATAGATGCTGAACTCGCCATCAGAAGCCTTCTCGATAATTGCGTTTACCTTTCTCATAATGTTATTCGTTTTGTTATGTGTAAGGCAGTGGGGATTAAATCCCCGCCGCCTTTTTGATTTTCGATAGAGTTCCTGGAGCGATTTCTTTCTTTCCGTGATTGCTTACCTGGAACGTCAGATCTGTTTTGGGGCTGTACCAGAGAGGATGTCCATTCTGTTGTCTTCCGGTATCGTAGCACCCTGCTTTTTTAAGTTGTCTAATCAATTCGTTGTACTTCATAACTCATTTCTTTAACTGGTACAAAGATAGGAATAATTATATCAACTTCCAAATTTTTCGATAACTATTTTCAAAAGGCAGAGTCAAAAAGCAAGTGCAACATTACAACAAAAATTTGAAAAACTCATCCT
>CAVKYA010000283.1:0-3804 GCA_963660255.1 Bacteroidaceae bacterium
TCGCCACCTGCTTTCTCCAGACCCCGCTGATCATCGCGGCGCCAAGGATGGCTTCCGCAAGTGCGAAAACCACAGCAGTGACCTTTGCCGCCGGGAGAAGGAATGTGACGTGGAAGAATCTGAAATATCCTTCCATCACAAGCCCAGCTCCGACCGGATCAAGCAATTTGAATATCCCCGCGAGCAGGAACACTACACCTATGATGAATGCGCACAGCCTTCTGATCCTGAAGAGAAAAACGTTGTTCATTTTGCTTCGATATGTTCGTCTATAACTTCCTTAATCTTTGCGAATATCCCGTCCGGCGGCAACATCTCCCCGAACTCGTCCGAGCAGTCTATCCTGATGAAATTCGGATCAAGGGCAACCTGCCGGCGGTAAATGGCCTGCACCTGCCGCTGGAACTCTATGTCTGATTCGTGAATATCCTGGGAGCCGTGGAGATATTCCCTGTCCTTTCCCGTGCGTGCCGATTCCAACCTTCTCTCCACAAATGTGATGGGAACGTCCAGAAATATATTCAAGTCAGGCTTAGGGAGTCCGAAGTCGCCATATTCAGTGTTGAAGATCCATTCTCGCAGGTTCTCCCTTTCCTCAGGGGTGTGCAGCTTGGCGCATTGGTAGGCGATGTTGGAGTAAACGTATCTGTCCAACAGAACCGTGCCGCCTTCCGCCAACGTTTTTCTCATCTCAGGTGCGGCTCCGTGCCTGTCCTCGGCGAACAGCAGGGCCACCAGTTGAGGGTGTACGGTCTCGTTGCTTCCGAAGTCCCCGCGCAGAAATCTGCTGATCAGATCCCCATAGACCGGGGCATCGTACCTTGGAAAGTGAATATATTCCAATTCCGGGCATATCTTTGCGAGATACTCCCTTAACTTCTTGACCTGCGTGGACTTGCCAGCGCCATCCAACCCTTCCAGAACGACCAGCATAACGATAGATTTTTATGATGGAGATTTGAAGTAAACCAAAACTTCTTCCAATTCGCAAAGATATTCAATTTTTGTCTATTTTTGTTCAAAAATTATGTCAATATGGGAAGTAAAACAGACCGAAATATTCATCTGATGGGCATTGTGAACCTCACCGATGATTCATTTTTCGCAGGCAGCCGCAACCTTCGCGCGGACGGAACCTTCGATGAGGAACTCTTCCGGGGAAGGATTGTGAATATGCTTGAGTCGGGAGCGGACATCCTTGATCTCGGGGCGTGCTCGACCCGTCCTGGATCTGATTCCATCAGTGAGGAGGAAGAGTGGAAGCGGCTTGAGCCGGCCTTGAATATTCTTGCGTCGGAACATTCCGGTGTCAGGATTTCTATCGACACTTTCAGGCCTTCTGTTGTGAGCCGCGCGTTCGACATCATCGGCCCTTTCATCGTGAACGATGTCAGCGGAGGATGCGAGGAGATGTGGTCGCTGCTCGGCCGGCTTCAACTGCCGTACATTGCGATGCACACTCGGGGAACGCCTAAGAATATGCAGGCCCTCACCGACTATGACAATGTCACCGAGGCTGTCCGTGAGTTTTTCGTCGGGATTGCCGCCGAGGCTGACAGGCACGGGGTTAAGGACTGGATTCTGGATCCTGGATTCGGTTTCGCCAAGACAGTGGAGCAGAACTGGCAGCTCCTTCGTGAGATGTCAGTCCTGCAGGAGTTCGGCAAGGAGATTCTTGTCGGCCTTTCCCGTAAGAGTTTTCTGTTCAGACCTTTGGGCATCACTCCGGCTGAGGCCTTGCCTGCCACTCAGGTCGCCGACTTCATAGCCTTGCAAAACGGTGCGGACATCCTCCGCGTTCACGATGTCGCCGAGGCTGTCCGCACTGTAAAACTCTACCGCTTGTTTAATGGTCTATGTTGATTACTTGGACCTATTAGTCCCTTCGACAGGCTCAGGGACCAGCGAGTCCGGTCGCTGAGCCTGTCGAAGCGACTCTAAAAGGAATGATAAAAATAAAGGAGGCTTTTTTCAGCCTCCTCATTTTTTAGTCAAGCTTCTGCTTTATCTCGGTGATAACAAACGCCTCGATGCTGTCCCCGACCTTCAGGTCGTTGAACTTGTCGATGCCGATACCGCACTCCATTCCGGCGGAGACTTCCTTTACGTCATCCTTGCCTCTCTTGAGGGACGCAAGCTCACCGGTGTAAACCACGATTCCATCCCTGATAAGCCGGCACTGCGCTGTCTTCGAGATCTTGCCGTCCCTGACAAGACATCCGGCGATTGTTCCGACCTTGGAGATCTTGAAGGTCTGCTTGACCTCGGCCGTTCCGGTGATTTCTTCCTTCTTGATCGGCTCAAGCATACCCTCGATACCATCCTTCACATCGTTGATCGCATCGTAGATGACTGAATACAAACGGATCTCAATGCCCTGCTCGTCAGCCAGCTTTCTGGCATCGGTTGAAGGACGTACCTGGAATCCGATGATGACGGCGTCCGAAGCCTCTGCAAGGATCACATCGGACTCTGAGATCGCTCCCACAGCCTTGTGGATCACATTCACACGTACCTGTTCTGTAGAGAGCTTGATGAGTGAGTCGGACAGAGCCTCCACTGAACCGTCCACGTCACCTTTCACGATGACATTGAGCTCCTTGAAGTTGCCGATGGCGATTCTTCGTCCGATCTCCTCAAGGGTCATATGTTTCTGGGTCTTGATACCCTGGATTCGCAGGAGCTGCTCACGCTTGTTGGCGATGGCCTTGGCCTCCTTCTCATCGCTCATCACATTGAACTTGTCTCCGGCGCTCGGCGCTCCGTTGAGACCAAGGATGGAAACCGGAGTTGAAGGGCCGGCCTCTTTCACTTTCTGTCCACGTTCGTTGAACATAGCCTTCACACGGCCGTAATAACTGCCGCTCAGCACCATATCACCGGTCTTCAGTGTACCGTCCTGCACGAGCACAGTGGCGAGATAGCCACGTCCCTTGTCCAAAGAGGACTCGATGACGGCTCCGACACCGTTCTTGTTAGGATTGGCCTTGAGGTCGAGGAGGTCTGTCTCAAGAAGGACCTTCTCCAGGAGCTTGTCCACGTTAAGACCTTTCTTGGCGGAGATTTCCTGGCTCTGGTACTTTCCGCCCCAAGCCTCCGTGAGGATATTCATTTGCGCTAATTGCTGGTATATCCTTTCCGGCTGTGCGCCTGGCTTGTCTATCTTGTTGATGGCGAACACCATCGGCACATTGGCGGCCTGGGCGTGGTTGATTGCCTCGACTGTCTGAGGCATCACCGCGTCGTCAGCGGCGATGATGATGATCGCAAGGTCGGTGAGCTGGGCTCCACGGGCACGCATAGCGGTGAAGGCTTCGTGGCCTGGGGTGTCAAGGAAGGTGATCCTTCTACCGTCAGGAAGCTTCACGTTGTAGGCACCGATGTGCTGGGTGATGCCTCCCGCCTCTCCGGCGATGACATTTGACTTGCGAATATAGTCGAGCAACGATGTCTTACCGTGGTCAACGTGTCCCATCACAGTAATGATAGGCGGCCTTGGAACGAGGTCTTCCTCACGGTCGGCCTGCTCATTGCTTCCGGCGATCTCCTCGGTGAGGTCCGCCGTGACGAACTCGACCTTGTAGCCGAACTGCTCGGCTACAAGCACAAGGGTCTCAGCGTCAAGCCTCTGGTTGATGGACACCATCATACCGAGCTCCATACAAGCCTTGATAACCTCGTTGACAGGAGTGTTGTTCATAAGGGTCGCAAGGTCGTTGGCGGTCACGAACTCGGTGACCTTGAGCACCTTCTTCTCGGCTATCTCCTGTGCCATCTCCTCCTGGGACTTGGCCGCGGCCTGCT